>PTLG01000001.1 GCA_002937995.1 Alphaproteobacteria bacterium MarineAlpha3_Bin7
AAAAAAAATAGAATCTGGTACGTCCCGCCTGGCGAAGACCCACTGGACTTTAGAAAGTGGTGGCCCGAAGTTTTAAACAAATAGATCACTCAGGAAACTTTCAACGTAGCAGACAGAGATCATGAAAGAAGTAAAAAAGAAAAGTGGAAAAAATAAACATAGTATAGGCTATTCATGGAATTGGATAAGAGATTATATTTGATTGTACCCTATAAAGAAAAGGACATCGCAAAAGAGAGGGGTGCTAGATGGGATGCAGACGCCAAATTTTGGTATATAGAGGCAAATCTTGATCCTTTGGAGTTTCAGAAATGGTGGGGTATTTTAGAGGATACCTATGAAGATAAGGAGCACATTAAGTCTATGGGAGGGGTGTTTTCGGGAAAGCTCAGAGCCTGGTATGTACCCAGTAACTTAAAATTTGATAAATTCAAAGAGTGGTGGCCTGCAGTTTTAAAAGAATACATCTTTGAGGACTGCTATATTCTGGAGAAGTGTATCTTTCGAGGCGGTCAGTCTGATGTTTTTCAGGCTCGCTCAATAAAGGGGAGAAATAAATATGCCGTAAAGTTGTTTTTGTCCGGTGACACACAGGAATTAGCAAAGGATCTGGAGTTAGGTTTCCAAAAAGAAACTCGTGCGTTATTTGAGATGGACAATAGCAAGTATGTTATGAAAGTGCAGACGGCGGGAACTCATCCACTATCCAAGCGTAAATTTGTAATTATGCCCTGGATGCCTATAACTTTAAAAGCGATAATTGGTAAGAGTTCTGAAGAAATAATACGCTTGTTAAATAGTCAAGTGGCATCAACCTCTGATCATAGTGCTAAACACGACCGAGAAATAAAACCCCAGATCTTGCAAACTTCAAATAGAAAACAAGATAGATGGGTGGAACTATTCAGTAATTATCTTTTGCCTTTACTGGATGGTATAATTCATTGCCATAAAAACGGTTTTTATCATCGAGACATTAAACCTGATAATATCTTTCTACGGCCAAAAAAATTAAAAGATAAATTTATTTTTGAGGTGGTTTTGGGTGATTTTGGGATAGGGAAGAACTTTGCCAATCCAATAGTCAGAAATAGGACACTAGTTGGGAATTATAGTAAAGGTTGGCGACCCGAGAAGGATAAAATGGAAAAAGAGGAGACCTGGGACTTATATTCTTGGGCTGTAGTTTCCATGTCGCTAGTAACGGGCATACTTCCACAGAGCCCTGAAGACTTCGATAAAATACAAGAAAAGCAGTTGTTAGCCCCGTTGTTAGGGGAGCAAATTTTTGATCTATTATCTCAAGCAAAATCGAGCAAAGCTAAAGAGAGGCCTAAGGATATTAGAGAGTTCCGAAAAGATATTCGGAAGTATACTGCTGTGCGTGCTGAGGCAATAGGGGTTTAGCATGAAATGCACAATCGAAGCGTATTCTAGACAAGGTCCTGATCGAAACAAAAACGAGGATGCATGTGGGTTTGCAGATATTGTTCTTTACGGCAAGAAAGAAAATACGGGAATTTCAAGTTTTGATGAGACAGATTTTCCAGTTTTAACAATTTTGGCGGATGGACTTGGGGGGCACCTTGGGGGGGATATTGCAAGCCATATGGCGATAGAATTTATATTGGGTTCTTTCCGTAATTCTCCAACACAATTTCAAATTGAAAAAGTAATTGTTGAGGCTCACGAAAAAATAGAAGACGTGTCGCAAAATCCAAGTCATAGGAGTGCCATGGGAACAACTCTTGTAGGTGCCCTGATAGATAGCCAGAAAATTATTTTTTTTAATGTGGGGGACAGCCGGGCCTATACAATCCAAAATAACAATATATCTCAGGTCTCGCACGACGATGTATATCCGGGAGAGCGAACCGGTGTAATTTTACAATGTTTGGGTGGTGGGGGATTAAAAGCTCCTAAGCCACATATTTTTGAAAGGGAAATTAGTGTTGGTGATGGCTTCATTTTAGTTTCGGATGGTATTACCGATGTTATAGCTAATGAGATAATTTTAGACCTCTTTCTGAGAAATGAAGGTGATTGCGCCAAGAAATTATGTGAAAAGGCGACTGAACTCGGTGGAGGAGACGATGCAACCGCACTAATTTGTACTTTTTGATAAAACTTTCCCTAAGTGTTGATTCTTTATTTCTTATGAATCAAGATACCACTTAGTTTGTAATTTGTGATAATTGTATATCAGGATTTGAATGCAGAGTTGGGCCGAAATAGGCAAAAAAGATGGCTAGACATAGAGGTAAATTCGACCCTGAAAATCCGGAGCCTTATGAATTAAGTCGCTCCAGGATAGAAAATTTTATTAAGTGTCCGGCATGTTTTTACCTTCAGCAAGTTGAAAAAATACAGTTTCCCAGTTTCCCCGGATTCAACATAAACGAAGCAACTGATATATTGCTTAAGAGAGATTTTGATGAGTATAGGGGGGCTAACCGGACACATCCTTATCTCGAAGAACTTGGGCTTGGCCATTTAATTCCCTTTCAGCATGAAAATTTTGAATTGTGGACACAGAGTTTACATTTTGGAGCGGAGGGTCGTTTTAATACGGTTCACGAAGAAACCAATTTAAAAATTGGCGGTGGTATTGATGACGTTTGGGAAAATAAGGAGACAGGACAACTCCATATTGTCGATTATAAAAGTACGTCTCAAAAGACGGAAGGTAGAGAAATTAGCTTAGAGGATAAATGGAAGGGTGCATATAAGAGACAAATGGACCTTTATGTTTGGGTTTTAAGGCAAAAAGGCTTTGAAGTGTCCGATACCGGTTATTTTTTATACTGTGATGGAGACCGCTTTACCGATCAGATTTTTCTGAGAGAAGATGATGCGCAGATGCGTTTTAAAATGTCTCTTTTACCATATGATGTTTCAACAGACTGGATAGAGCCAACCTTAATAAAAATCAAGAAATTGCTTGGAGAGGAAGTTTCACCTGAACATTCACCGGAGTGTGAATATGGCGAATTTATCAGACAAATTAATGAGATTTAGAAATGAAACATAACCAAACCATATGTAAGGCAGTTTCTTGTCTGGTGTTTTCAGCAATTCTAATGTTTTCCCATGCCGCAAAGGCTCTGCCACCTTGTCCAGAAGACAATAGTGAATGGCATATGTGTATTGGAACATATGATTCTGAGTGGGTTAGGGGTGGTGTGTTCAAAGGTGAGTGGAGAAGCGGTCGTCCATACAAGGGAACGGAGACCTATAGAAGTGGAAATCAAGCAGGAGAAAAATATGTAGGTATTTTTAAAAAAGGAAAACCCCACGGTTATGGAAAATACTTTAACTCCGACGGGAGTACACATGAAGGTGAGTTTAGGCATGGATTGCCCAACGGTGAAGGCAGATACACAAATGCAAAAGGGGAAAAAAAGGACGGCGTCTGGAAGTCTGGACTATTCATAAAGTCGCAAAAATTTATCAGCGTAGAAGAGCAGTTAGCTCTTGAGAAGGAAAAAGCAAGCCGAGCTATAGAGACAAAGGTTAATACACAAGAGGTAAAACCCCAAATAACAAAGCCGTTAAAAAAGGAGAAAAGCCTCTCCTCACTTAATTTGAAGAGGATACAGTCGGCACTAAAAAGTCAGGGTTTTTACCGAGGTATTCCGGATGGAATTTCGGGTCCCGGAACTATACGGGCAATTGAAGAATGGCAAAATGCCAATGGATATTCGGAAAGTGGTATCCTCAGCGACCAACAGGTTATTGAAATTTTAAGGGGTCATAAACCAGATTTAGCCATTGAGGATAAGGCCTCAGAGAAATCTAGTGCAGGAAGCTCAACTGGAACAGTAAAAGACTCAGACAGTTCTGAAGATATGGATTTGGGTGCGATTTTACTTTTATCTGGAATTGCAATGTTTTTTGTTGGTGGTTTCTTGATTCCAAAGGAGGACAAAAGATTTAGTACAGGATATAAAAATAATGCGAAAGCGCCAGGTTGTGCTTTCCCAATGCTAGCAATTGGTTTTTTTGCAGGCATTATTGGTATTATTATGTTACTCTAGAGTTGCAAATTAGGGAGGAGGTAATAATGGATAAACAGGCAAACATAACACAATTTGCTCGTGTAACGGCTGCAGTATTGTGGGCCGATGAAAAAGATACACCCGAAGAATGGGTAGCAGCTGAGGCACTTTTTCTTGAAAATAACTTAAATTGGGAAGAAGCAAAATCACTCGTTGAGGAAGAAATTGAGGCTTTAATCGATGAGGATGAGGAGGGCTCCGAGAGTGAGGAGGATGAAGACCTGGCCTTTGGTGCAATTGATCTTGGTGCCGGTGTTGACCCCTATGAAGTTCTGGTTGGTCTAGCGAAACTGGCATGTGCAGACAAGGAGCTTACGTGGAATGAAATCGACATGATACATCGCCTGGGGGAGGCCATGAATATTCAGGGTGAGATGGTATCGGCAGCATTACTTACAGCGGCAAGCAGTGCTGATGTAAGTGTTGTTTTAGATTAGGGAGAAGATTATGAAAAATAATCCTTTTTTGTTTCGATTTAGAACTGGAGATCAACAGATTACAGATAATTCTTCTGATATGGATGAATTATATTTTTCCCTGGATAAAAATGTAAACCTTACCAAAGATGGAGAAATTTTCTGGTCTGCCAGAACACGCAGGCGTCCAACTTCGTGTCATACTTCTGGAAAAAGATTAAAAGCCGGTTATACGAGAAGTGGTAAATGGAAGCCTTCAAAATGGAGACCGGCAAGGCGTGATAAACGGGCAGGGAAATAAGTAGAAGTGTTAATTAAAGAACTCATACCCCACACCTTAAAAAAAAATTTGGGGAAGTTGTTATTCCTGATTGCCGGGAGCGCAAACATCTAGGTAATCAGTGGCACCTCGATGATCTTCGGTCTCTGATTTCCTTTGATCGGGAGTGGGGTGGTTTAGTAGGACCCGATTGTGTGCTTGTAGAGGCGGGTGATATTTTAGCTGTTAGAACTTCCTCAGGTCTTTTTACCTGGCACAGTCATACTCATGGGGTATGTAGATTCTCTGAGGGAGACTGGGTATCTTTTATTCTCTCTTCGTCTATATGGTCCCTGCTTTTAACACCTGATAATTCTCAGGTCTATGTAAAGCGATCTGGTTCTCTTTTGAGGGAATGTACAAAATCTATTGTTGGTTATTCTCAAAATATTCCTTCAAATTATCTAAGGGAGCGTCGATTTATAAAGTATATTGAAAATAAAACTGCACAAAAGTATGACTTGGTAACGGAGCGACAGATAGCAGACGCTCTTGGCATAGAGTTAGGAGTAGGAAAATGACTCGCTCAATTCTTGTGCTTGCAGAAGATCATGATATTCATGCGGATGCAGTCTACGATATGATAAAACAACGAGGAGGTCGTGCCCACCGTATTAATCCGGAAGTAGATTGGGGTGATACCAATGAAGAGGCCTGGGAGTTACCAAATGGTGAAATAACCTGGCAAGTAGATGGTCGAGTGGGACATAGAGGAAATATAAAGTGGGGAAATCAGGAATTTAATTTAGGCGACATAGGGTCAGTATATTGCAGAAATTTTAGTTTTGCACAGCCGCAGGATAACAGTTCCATGGAAGAACAGCTTCGCTTGACGGAGAGTTCGGCTGGGCTCTCCCAGACCCTGCAAACAATAAACTGTTTTTGGATGAATGATCCTTTTCATGAACTCAAGTTTGATAGCAAGCTTGTTCAGGCCATTGCCGCGAGGAAGTTTAATCTGTTAATACCAAAGACTTTAGTTACCAACAGGCCTTCGGACGCCAGAGAGTTTATATCAGTAAATAACGATGGCACAGTGATAAAGCAGTTGGGCGACATGGCTTTTACAGATCTTGAGGATCAGTCCATGCAGTCCTTTGGATTTTATACTGCGAAGCTGGAGAAGCAAGATCTCGATCAGCTTGATGATGTACGTAATGCACCCTGCCTATTACAGGAGCATATAATAAAATCTTCTGATATAAGGGTTACGGTAGTTGGTGAAAAACTGTTTGCCCACGAGATTGACTCTCAATCGCGGGCCAAGTCAAAGATTGACTTCAGGAATGTAGAGGACCTGCCAATATCGGATTTTGATTTTCCGGTTGAGACGGGTGATAAATTAAAAAATTTATTGCAAGCTAATGGTATTGAATTCGCGGCATGTGATTTTATTTTAACACCCGAAAATGAGCTATTTTTTCTAGAGGCAAATGTTTCCGGAAACTGGATGTGGCTCGAAACAACTGAAAAACATCCCATACTCGATGCAATTGTCGATAGGCTCATAATTATGTCGGATCATCGTAATCGCTAAATCGAATTTTTTGAACTTTTCCATTAGTGGCATCTACTAGAATTACGGTATCTGTATTTCCAACCTTTGTATATTCCAGTAATTGTCGGCGTGTCCCTCGGTTCTTGGTTAAAGCTGCATCCCCAGTCTTTACTTCTGCGAGGTATTTAAGGCCGTCTTTTTCCACTATAAAGTCGGGGCGGACATCAAACTCTTGTTTCAAATCATCGACAAACATATATCCGGGAAAGGACACTTGCGACTGCACCACTTGGTACCCGTTTTTTTCTAGAATTTTAATAGCGTTTTCTTCACCCAGTTGTCCTCTTCTTCTAATACGGGAAAAAAGGAAGTTTTTCCAGGCTTTACGAATACGCCATCCAAGCCACATGAAGAATAGAAGAATTATGACGACCCCAACTAGATAAAGTATATTTTGATCAGTCAAAATAAAAATTTCCTAAAAAGATGGTTAGGGGCTTGCGATGGCGAATGTGGCTTTGAGATCATTTAGCTTCTTTTGATAACCCAGTGGGTCATCTATCATCTTGAGAAAAATGTGGCCCACTCCCATGCCCGATATACATACATCGCCATAATCAAATATGCGTCCTAAGATAGACTGGTTTAGATTAACTTCTTCCATCCGGTCTATGCGTATTTCTTCCGTTTTTCGAATAATCCAGCCCTTTTTCTGGATGAACCTTAGATTTGTTAGGACTCTCTCTGTAGTCCACTTCTTTATCATCATATATAGGAAAATTATTAAGCCAACGGCTAGACCGACCACACCAACAGACATAATCACTTCAATTGCATTTTGAGTTTGTTCCTCGGTGTAAAGTAAAAATGATCCTATTATGCCTGTTCCACCAAACAGAACTAGAAAAAAATAGGCGCTAAAAGTCCAAAGCCAGTGAAACTCCACTTCATACTCTATTGTCTCTCCAGTACCAAGGGTGCGCGATACATAACTCATAGGTATTTCCTCAAAACCTGTTTAAAATTACAAAACCCTACATTCAGAAGATAATTCCTAGTTATTTTAGTCCTCTGGATAGATACGCCAGTCGCCCCCGTCGTCTTCAGCAATAACAGCTTCATATTCACCTAGGTCAATTGTAGAGGATGCCCATCCTCCCATGTCTGATGACCACTCTTCTAGAAATTCTTCGTTAAAATTTTCCGTGATTGCTGCCTCTACCAATACCCAGGCCGTGATTACAGGGCCTTCATCTTCCAGAGTTATGCTAACTTCACCATTTTCTTCCGTAACCTCAAAGTGAGTTTCCTGCTTTTCAGGATTTGCAAATAATTCGTTTCCGGCATCATCTGACTGGGAGGGGGAAAATTCAAAAAACACTTTTTTTTCTGTTTTCCAGGTATCGTAGTCATCGGGGTTTTCAAACCTGAATGCCGCCCTGTCAATATGCCATAACAACTTTTTCATTTAAAATAACCATTGTTGTATTTCTTGCTGAGTTTTGAGTATAGTAGTATAGGAGATACTTTTCAAATATCAGGAGTAAATGGCAAAAAGATGGCCAAGGAATTTATACCGGATATTGCCCTTCAAGATAATACGAGCCAGCGCCTCCCGTGTATAATTGTTGTAGATGGATCTAGATCGATGTCCTACAAGAAAGACGGGATAAGGCCCATAGATAGTTTGAATGAAGGCCTCAAGACCCTTGAGAACGAGCTTAAACAGGACGATACGGCTGTCCAGCGAGTGCAACTATTGGTTATTCGGTGTGGTGATGAGGATAGAGTGGAAATTGTTCAGGATTGGGTAGACGCCCTTGACTTTTCCGCTCCCGAAATTGTTGCAAAGGGTCGCACGCCATTGGGTGCAGCCGTTGGGGAGGGTCTCAAAAAAATCAGGGAACAAAAACAAAATTATATGGAATATGGAATACCATATAACCGACCCTGGCTATTTATAATTACCGATGGAGGCCCAACAGACAGGGGGTGGAAGAGGGTTGCGGATGAATGCCGTGAAGCGGAAAATAACAATGAAGTTATGGTCTTTCCCATAGGCACAGAGGGAGCCAATTTTGAGAAGCTTAGCCTATTTTCAAACAGATCCCCCGTTGTGCTGGATGGGTTAAAGTTCAAGGAGATGTTTGTCTGGTTAAGCAGAAGTGTTTCCATCGCATCTGTAGCGGCACAGGGAGAAGAAGTGCAGATTGAAGCGCCAGATTGGGGGGTAACAAAAGGGTAGAGGTCAATAGCAACCAGATCCCAATTATTTCTTTTTCATCCAGATAAGCATTACAATTATTGCGATAACAACAAGCAGTTCTGTGGAATTCTGTGTTATTTGTTCCATTCTGGTTTTTACTTCAGCTTAGCAATTAAACTACTATGAACAAATCCATCCAATCCCGCTAGATTGTTATTTTTTGTGGTTTTAAGAGTTACCAGTAGCCAAGGTTTCCCGTTTACTTTTCCAATTATTCTAATTTCAGATCCTTTGGGTAGGGTAATTAGAACAGGGGAGGCTGTTCCGGGCTTTGTTCTTAAATTGGCAATTTTTAGGGTAAATCCGCTACCGTTTAGCTTAGTTATTTTTATGGGAATTTCGGTATTGGATGTGTCTTTTATTTTTTTTCGGGGAGCCTCTTTCTTTAGCGGTTTGGTTTTTGCAGTAGTTTTAAATTCGTAGTTGCCTAACGGTTTTTCTATTTTTTCAGGAGTCTCTTTCCTCGGGGTGGCAGTTTCTTTACTTGTTTTGGTGGCTACATTCCCCGTATCTTCGTGAACCGGCCATAGAAATAAAGCCAGACAGGAAGCTATTACGAGCCAAAGAGCTGTTTTTGATTGAAACCATGTTAGGGAAGATAAAGGTATTACTTTTCCCGACTGGTTAGGGGGAGGTGGTTTTACTCGAGTAGTTTTTGTGGTTGCATGTTTTTTTGTGCTTTTTTTTCGACTTCTGGTCGGAGCAAGGGAAACGCCAGCTTCAACTGCACAAAAACCGCAACCCTTTGATTTACTGAAGTAAACGTGCTCGGAGTTTACTGGACACGTTAAAATCTTTTTTGATTTGGGGTCTGTATACTTCCGGAGCGTGCTACACCATTTTTGGGCACTGGGGCGATCTTCTTCCATAAATGACTGATCAAACATTTTCCTTAATTCATTTGGAAAACTATCATGGATACTTTGGGGTGCCGGCAGAATGGTCGAATGCACTGTTTGACCATAGCCGTAGTATCCCTTCTTTATCATTTCTGGAATTTGCGTCACCTGCGAACCTTTGGGCATGGAGCCCTGAAAGGGATGTAGTCCATTGTTGAGAAGTCGGAATATGATTACAGCTAGAGCAAACAGATCCTGTTCAACACCAAGCTCTTCTGGTAATTTCCCCGATCCTTCTGGGCAAATATATTCATCTGTGAACTGGCTTGCTGGATATCTCTTATTTCCCTTTTCCTCAATGCTGAAACCATCACTATCCACCAGGGTAACAAACATCTTTTGAGGATGGATACGGCAATTGACGGGTTTGAGATCTATGATGTGGTGGCCCATCGCATGAAGTGCAGCAACAGAAAGAGAGAGGTTGTAAGCCAGAGTAAACCGGAAGCCCAGATGCTCGGGTAGTTTGCGATGTTTTCTCATTCGCCGCTGAAGCATATTTTCAAGTGACTTGGAACCCGCCGCTTCAGGCATCACATAACCAAGAAAATTTCCGCTATTGTCCTCAGCTAGCAGAGTTGGCCAGGTTACCTGGGGAAACCCCTCACTCGGGCTTTTAAATTTTGGGACGCTGGATAACATAGCGTTAAGCTTGGGTTTGTATTGAGCTCTGTCTTTTTCTGTTTTATAAATTTTCACACATTGCCCGGGCATTGTCGGTAACTTGTGAATATCGCCCGCACCACCTCCCGCAAACCGCTTACCTAAAGACGTCTTATTCCGCTTGTTGGCCTTCGGATGCGTAAGGTAAACAGTGTTCATGCGAGCCGAACTTTTTTAGCGCATTGCCCATACAAGGGTCTTGTCATCTGGGGTACTACGTCGGACGATTTCTTTAGATAGCGTATTCCTAACAGCAACCTCATTTTTTTCACGTTCATTGTCGCGGATGAAGGAGAGAAGGGGGCTAACAAATTTCTCAAACGGGTGATTGTGCCCCTTGGACATGGCCATACCTTGGACGCCGTCACTCATTAGGAGTATGGTATCACAATACTGGTAAAAAGGTTTTATCCGAAGATGCTCTTCCCAATTGCTCTCTGTAACAAAATAGGTTTGCTCTGCATAACCCCCGTTTGCAGGCTTGGATACTACACAGGCCATGAGGTTATTGGAACTAAAGGCGGTTCCCACCCCATCACCCACATGTATGAATGCACCACCCCTTTCATTGGCAATTGCAGCAACCAATGTCGAGTGAAAATCGCGGATTGTGGAAGGCCTTCTACTTTTGTTTTCTCCAGTTGTTAATTCTACTTCCGGGTATTCCAAAAGTAACTTTTCCTGTGCAGAAGAAATAGCAGAAATTATATTCGACCTAATGTATGCCTCTTCTGGAAAAATACGATCTTCAGGGTAATTTATTAATGCATCCACAACAGCTTCGGCAAAAACTTTCGAACCAAAATGACTTAGCCGCGCGCTCCCCGCTCCATCACAAACCGCCCCCACAAACGTATTGTTCTTGTTACATGTTAAGGCGTGAGCGTCCTGGCATGGTATGTTTTCTTCCTCATGAGAAAAACCGGTGACCGAGACCCCCCCATAAATCCAATTTTTCTTGTCTGTCATCGATCAATATTTATCAGGTTGGGACTGAACCCCAGTCTACCGCCTCAAGCTGTACTTCGCTATCTTGGGCAGCCTGTGATGCAGAAGAGGTGCTCTTGCTAAGCCAGACAAAAAGTTCCTTGAATTTCAGACCATCAAGTTTAACAGGTTTTAGACTGGAGAATTTTTCTAATATATCAAAATTAGCTTCCTCGGTACCTATAGCAAATATGGTTACCTTGTTGTCATTTTCAGCTTCTCTGCATTCTTGGGCCGTCTCTTCCCAATCATACTCAGTTGGTTCACCGTCAGTAATCAGAAATATCCAAGGTCTATTGTAGGGTGTTGAATTTTCCCTAAGTGCTTCCTTCTGGTCTTCGATGCGTTCGAGGGCCATGGACATGGCCTTTCCCATTGGGGTCCTGCCATTGGCTTCAATTGTTGGTGCCTCAAAATCAACGGCATCAGTCCAGTCGGTTACAACTTCTACTTCGTCGTCATCTCCCATCCTTAGAACGCTTAGTCTTACGCGTTGGGCGGCAGTATCATCATTCTTGAGTTCCTGCTCCAGCACTTTGAGACCTTCGTTGAGCGCTTTGATTGGTTTTCCATCCATGGATCCAGATCCGTCAAGCACCAGCACGCAGGGTAGTCTTTGGCTCGTATTATCTGTTAACTGAATATCAGGAATTTCTAGTTCACTCATATTACCCTCCTAAGACACAAATAACCTTGTTTGATGCTAACATATAAAGCCTTATAATTGAAAGTAGTTAGAGTTCGAGGCGTGCTAAAAGAAGTTCGTCCTCCAGAAATTTTCGTGTTAAAAAATAAAGTCCTATCCATATGGCTATTAACAACAATCCCCACCAAAAACCAGTCATAATCAATAGGCCGTAATCCAGAATAAGAACGGAAGCGGTATAACCTAGGATTGTTATTCGAGCGAATATGCATCTCGCCTCTGCCTCTAACCAAGGTTTTGCCCTATACCAACCCGCCAAACCCAGTTGCTCTTTTTCTGTTTCTGCCTTTTGAAGTGTACCCTGAAGCCACAATTCCTTCTTTCTGGCCGATCTTATTTCCCGATTAAGTTTTTTACCGAGGGCACTGCGACTATCAAAGTCACCTTTTTTATTTCGGCGGACATTTTTTCCTCGTAATTCAATATCATTAATTTGTTGCTCAACCTGTTTTAGGTCATTCCTCACATCCAAGAGTTTTTTTTCGGCACCTTGCAACCTCTTGGTTTCAGACCCAGTCAATCTGAAGCTTTCATTGGTTGTATATTTTTTTTTACGGAAATCGAACCATTTTTTTAGCTCAAAGTAGATCCAGGAGATCGAAAATATCAAGATACCAAATTTAACTATCATAGACATAATTTATAACCGTATATCTGGTTACTTTAATGAGTTCATAAAATAATAGCCCATAATTTGCAGAACGAGATAAAAATACGTTACTATCATTATTAAAATGCCGCAAGTTCATAAGGGAGTTATGATTTAACAACACTATCCAGGCATTTGTTTAGACCAATTGTACCATGGGTTTTTTCAAAGGGGTCAACTTATGGAAAAGGATACAGATAGTTCCAAACCGATCAGTGAGAGGGTGGGTGTCACAGACTCACCATTAGATGATCTTGACGACGACAAACTTGAGGTGAGGCATTATGCGACGGCCTTGGCAGAGTTTGTAAAGAAAACAGTTACTCCTATGACAATTGCCATTCAGGGTGAGTGGGGAATGGGAAAAACCACATTTCTCAACCAGGTTTACAGGCAATTAGAGCCAGGAAAAGAGCAGGTTGAACCGGAAACCACCGAAGGAGCTAATAGTATTCTGAATATTAAATTAGATGCTTGGGATTATGCTCTCTTTAATGGGCCTGAGGAAGCTTTGCGACAAATAATTCATAAGCTTTCTGTGCGGATATCAGAGGGGGACCGAAAACAGTCAAGAAAGAAAAAAATTATCAATTCTACTACATCACTTGCCCGAAAGGCTTCTTTATTAGGTTTAGGATTTTTGCCGGGCATGGGTAATAACAAACTGTTGGAAGGGCTTGATATAATCAAAGACGCCGATTCACAGCATGTGCTTGACCTAAAGGAAAATCTGAAGAGTTCGGTTGCAGAATTAGGTTCCAGGGAAACTAACTCCTATGAAAGGATAGTAATTTACCTTGATAATCTTGATCGAATTAAGCCTGAAGTTGCAGTTGAAATCCTCGATTCCCTTAAGATTATTTTTGATCTGGAAAAATGCGTGTTTCTGCTGGCTATTGACTATGATGTAGTTATCAAAGGGCTCGAGAAAAGGTTTGGCGTGAAGAGAGGGGAAAACGAGCGAGAATTCAGAGCCTATTTTGACAAGATAATACAATTGCCGTTTATGGTTCCCGGTGAGAAATTTCGTATAGGTAGTTATGTCAAGGAACTACTGAAGGATATTGGCTATAAAAAGGCCGATAAATTTGAAGTAGGGTTTCTAGAAAGTATTGTAAAATGTACAATCGGTGAAAATCCCCGGTCTATCAAACGGCTGGTAAATAGCCTGTCTCTTTACCAGTTCATCGACAGAAATGAGGGGCAAGAAAAACCGAAATCTGTGGAAGAACAATATTTAAGGTTTGGGCTTACATGTCTTCAGATATCAGACCGGAATATATATGATACGTTGCAACGTAATTCTGATTTTTTATCCTGGGATGAGAGTTTTTCAAGCGATGTAACCTATATCAAAGAGACGGAGGAAAAGGAATTCTCGGCCGCGCTGAAAAAGTTGAAGGAAGCAGGGGATGTAAACAAACCCTGGCAAGTATCACTTTTCAAGGTCTGTTATGCCGATGTAGAGCTTAGGGAGAGGCATCAAGAAATTGCAAAGTTTTTTGATGAAGTCGTTGAGATATATGAGAAAAAAGAAAAAGCACTAAAGGCTCATATGGAGGAGGCAATGAAGTCTACCGAAGTGACAAATACAAGAGCAAAAAGGAGCGTACGTAAAAAAAGGAACTACCACTCCCCTCAAAAGAAAGAACTTGCTGCAAAACGTTTACAAGAACTGGGAAATACACACCAAAATAGGGTTGAGGTTGGTCGCGAATTTAATGCTCATGCCACAAGTATAGGCCAGTGGTATGAAAAACATTATGGTGATAAGAACAAATGAGGACCATATGAATGGGTATTATTTCTCAATAATTATTGAGAGCTTTGTCGTGTCTAATTTTCAATAGTCCCATTTAGCACTCCTATTTGGTCAAGAACCAGAATAAGAACACCGAACCAGACTCCTAACGAGTAAACATAAGTCATAAAAGGCGAGCGAGCGAGTCGGGTTTGTTGTCGAACCATCCCATAGCCCTTTGTATTGCCTACACTCATATACATAAGCCATTGAATTACCATTCCGGGGAAAAGAAAAAGGCGCTTTAGTATTCCAGGACCAATTCCAGCTATATTGTCTCTTGCCATTGAAAGAACTCTCTGAGAATGGATGTTTGAAACATTATTCTTAGTTTGCCAAAATGATTAAAAATACTCAACGTCAAATTGGGAGAAAAAATTACATTTGCCGCGATGGGTGTTTACCACTAACAGTGGAGACCTCGTAGGTGTAACGGTGGATGAATTAAAAGATATAAATGGCGTGAGCCCCGCACAAGCGGAAGTTATACAGCATCATTTCGGGTAAATGTTCACAGGATATTGATGCTTTTGAATTAAATTATTCAACTTCATAGGTATAATCGGGGGCTAAATATTTAAGGGCCAGATCTCGTACTTGGGAAAAGCTATTTTCCGGGTTTTCCTCATCCCATTTTCCTTCTTCCTGAATTGCTTCATTTACGGAAGTTAGACTACCTTTCCCGTAGTCTATTTTTAACCTCTTATCCCAGTGATCTGATGCCATCTCTTGGGATTTGTCAATTAGAGAAAACAGGATATCTCTGTTCTTTTTATAAATAGTAAGGTCTGAAACGTGTACGTTATATCTGTCCGCATTGTGAGTTGTGCTTGCTTTACCTGATCTAAATGTCCGGCCTGGCGTTACTGGTATATCAAAGATTTTTGGCATTTTGTAATCATCTTTAAAATGTCTAATTAATTGCAAAGATGTGCCGTTTTTTATGGATTTGCTAGATTCAAACTGGCATTTTAGAAATTTGTGTTTTGCAATATAGATGCTCATTCCACCAGTGAATAAAAATTCTGCTTCTTGATAACGAGTTTTCAGATCATTATACAACACCGTCATAAATTCAACTGCTTCGGGGTTGGCGTTTTTATTTTCCGTTCCATCTAGGATCCAACTGTCAAAACCGTCCAGAATACGTCTTTTATAGGCTCCTTCTCTCTCAGGTAAGATGGTTTGACCCTGATCCGTGCTTGTTACACTGGTAACGGATGTCTGGCTTAAAATATCTGCAATAATGTTACCTAATTCGTCCACTCGATCTTGAAGTATTTCTTCTTTAAGGTAGTTAAAGAACTTAGATATGTCAGTGCTACGTGGTTTAAGTCGAGGGCGGACATAGCAAATACGGTATAGTGACTGTTCCCAATCCTCGTCAAAATTATCAGATTTTTTTGCATTTTCAAATTCCCGTTCAAAAACACCCTCAGCATCTTCCTCAGATCGATTTGTTTCCTTAAAGGCCAGATTGTCATCCCAGATGAGAAAGTTAGGTTCTCTGGTTAAAAGGCTATAGACTGGGGGATAGGCTATTTGCAGGCATAGCAGGGCAAATAGAAGAAATTTTTCATCATTAATATTTTGTTCTTCGTCTTCCGGTTCTGCGATATCCGTTGTGGCAACTTCGTCCTTATCTATCTTCTCCTGGGTAAATATCTGAATTAGGGAGACGGAATTCACAAGCCTTTTTATAGAACGAGGATTACCTCCAATGGTGCGACGTATAATCTCCGTTAGTGCCTCTTCGTCCAGATCTGTTTGTATAAAATCCACTTTTCTAAGAAGAGAATTAACGTATTTTCCAATATTATACTGGCCCATAGGCATCATAAAGGGAAGTTGAATGATCTTGTCAAAAAATGCCCGAAACTCCCATTCATTTTCTGCTGTCTGTTTGCCAAACTTATGCTCTAAGCCCTTAACCACAACCTGGTAGTCAATAGCCAGAATAAAAATACATTTGGGAACACTAAAAATATTTTTTAGTAATTCCAGGATTGCAACTGCATTTTTGGGCTCTATTCGGTCAAGATCATCCACATAAATTACCACTTTTTCATAAGGGTTCGTGGACCGATCTGCCATTTGTTCCACAACTTCACTTAGTTGCTTGCGTAGTTCCGCTATACTCTTTGCACCGGTATCCAGCAGTTCCTTCGCAACCTCTCCCGCAGCATTGCCGAGTGCAACTTGAGCTCCAACCCTCAGTGCTCCTTTAAATATTGCTTCGGCGCCTCCTTTTATATTTTTTTTTCGAGTTTCATTCGGGTCTGACTCAATCAGTTCATCTATAATTCTATTAATAATTTTTAAGAGGGCTTCCTCCGGTGTGGAAAGTAGGGAGTACTCCCAGGAATTAATCCAGATCTGTTTTGTTTTCTCATCACCTTCAAAGTGATGGTGAATGCTATTAATAAGTGATGTCTTACCGCTACCCCATTCACCCTGTATACCAATTGTAATGGGGGTATTTGTCTTTTCTATAAATTTAATGAGTGAATTGGTGTGGACATTTATATCGAGTTCGTCAGGATCTTTGCCTGGCACTGGTTCGTCTATGACACCTATTAGTTTATCCATTTTGTTATTCCCCCCCTGAACAACCCTGACCTGTACACTCTCTAGGTGGTTCTGCAATTTTCAGTAAATTAGTCTCATATCATTATAAAAAAGCATTATTACATTTGTATCAAGGTTGATTTTCCTATCAAAACAAGGTTTGATTTAGAAAATTAATAAAAAAGGTAGGGGAAATTATGCAAGCATTTATATTTGTAGCGTTTTGGGGCATAGCAGGTCTTATTGTGTATTTTTTAATTGTCGGAGGAATACTTATCTGGCCCATCGTAAATGTATTAGCATACCTTAAGGTCTTGTTATTTCCCAGTGCTGTAAGAAAAATTCATGGAGTAGACCTAAATGTTCTCTCAAATACCCAGTTTACATCTTCAATTTCTTATAGTGATGTGGAGTATTATGAGGAATTTGAAAGTATGACCGAAACAAATGTAAAGGCTATAAAGGCTGAGAGAACAGCGGACACAGAAATAAAAAAACTTGAAAAATTGATTAAATCGGCAAGTGACCAGTTTGAAGCATTGGGCAACCTCCCAAGAAATAAAGATGGTAGTATTTCTCAACGAAGTAATAAAGGAAAGCAGGGAGTAGAACTACAGAAGTCTATAAATTCCCATGAACGTGATTTGGGGCAAATTAATGGAAAATATTCAAGCGAAATAGAGAAGTATGAAAATAGTCTGGAGATTGAGCGCGACAAATTATTTTCTCGACCGTTTAACGATTGGTTAGAGTGGAGAGGCAGAATGGGGCGATATTTAGGAAACCGGGATGCCATAGTTTTTATGGTGGTGGGCTTCCCTCTTTACTTTTTTATTCTGTCTATCTTTTCATGGCTTGATCTAGAAGACCCATCTTTTCTGGGCATTATAGAGCTATACGTTTATACAGTCTTTGTGGGTCCAGTGTCTGGAATTTTTGATCTCGATGTTTTTAAAGAGGGAGCATTTTCTATTCTCATTACTTATGATTATGCCTCATATTTAAGCCGGACTTGGGATAGTGCATTTACATTTTACAACTGGCTCTTACTAACTTTACCTATGCCAATTCTTACCCTCTGTACTTATGCTCTCCGTTACCATCAGCACACATCAAAAGCTGATACTGTTCGACCGACCGAGAAAATGTCCTTAAAGGAAATAAAGTCAGCTTTAAAACAAAGGGTAATCGATGACGTTCCTGAAGCGCAAGCGTAGAAACAAAAATAGAAAGTTTATTCTATCCATTTTATATACCCTTTATCTCGGCTTCATCATTCGTCATTTTAGGCTCACATCTGGTGTCCATAGAAATAACGGGTAGAGAAAACTTAAAAGTTTTTGCAGATTTCAAACATTCCTCTTTGTTTTCTTGAGGTATTCTGAGTTCAAAAGTTTTCTGTTCCTCACCAATTACTGGTGAACCCATCGTAATAATAACGACTAACATAAATTTCATATTAAACCTCAGAGAGTTCCAAACCATTCTGTTCGATTGGGGTGAACCATATTTGAGAGTTCCTCGGGCTTTATTACCTCTACGTTTTTCCCCCATTGATAGAGGTGCCATGCCATTTCAAGAATACCCCCAGCCTCAAACTCTACTCTAACAGATCCATCAGGTTCCCGGATTACAATCTGATCAGGATGAAAGCGATAGTTGAGAACATCTTCCGCAACTTTTGGTGAGAACTTCCAGACGACTTCAAATGGTTCCTCACTAAAAACGCCAAATGATTTATTGGTGTATTCTTCTATAGAAAATTTTTCGTCTCTTACAAAATATTTTCCGGTTATTTCTACTTCCTCAATATTAGGCATAGCAAATTTTCGTATATCCTTGGCTTTTTCATCGAAAGCTAGAAGATAATGTCTATGGCCGTAAATAAGCCCGAGGGGGTGAACTACTCTTTTTGTGCTTCTCTGTGTTTTACGATTTTTATGTCTTATTTTTATTATTTCGCACCCCTTAATTGCCTCTCTGAGGTCCTCTAGCACAAGTGAACTTATTCTTGGTTTAGGTCCAGGCCTCATCGCTAAGCCTTCTGCTTCTAGGAGTGCCTCCAGGTCAGGTTCTACTCTTCTAGCGATTTTGCTATCTAATAATGCTCTCAGTTTTGTTGAGAGATCTGCCATGTTTGCCGCGGCGTCCTGCATATTATCACGCTTTAATATTTCAACGACAGTATCCAGGTCAGCCAACTCTTCTGGTGTAAATGATATTAGTCGATCCGTTACGCCAGTTGGGATACGCCAGCGTTTTTTTCGGTCTTCCGAAGTCATTTCGTCAACTTGGGGAAACACCCGCATAACACTATCTTTCATTCTCATTGCAGTCCGTCGACCTACAGAAAAACGCTCCTGGATATCTTCCAGCGAAACGCCACTGCGGCGGGCCTGCATCTCTAGAGCAAGGTGTATGAGGTCTTCAAATTTTTCGTAACGCACAGTCTAATCCAAAAAAAAATAGTAAGTTCGTTTAAATGTGTCCAAAACTGTCATACTCATAGTATCAAATACTTTTCATGATGCAAACAGGTTTAGATTTAGCGGAGAGTAAACCCGTAACAAAAGCGGTTCCATGGCGCTATCAATATTCAGACAAGAGTCTCGTAGAGGAGGTGCACGATACTCGATATATTTATGGAAACTGGGACCATCTTTTTGGTTGTTGGAAGCAGGAAACAAATTCCAAGCAGCCAACTGAAATTATTCCACACTGGCTTTTAATAGATGAAAATGGCGTCTGGGTTCAATCGGATGAGGCTTTTCAGCTTAAATTTCCTAAGATTGGGGCTCGTCAGTCAACTAAGTGGAAACATCAGGAACGGGCAGCCTTTATTGCCTATATTTCTTCTATTCCTAGATCCATAAGAAGCCTGGTTGCACCTTTTGGACAATACAGTTGGATATTGTTGGATATGATTTGGCAGATGCCCAAATTTAAGAAATTCCTAGATCAGGAGATAAGGATAAATCATGGGCAGTATATAGTTGCGGTTTTGGCGCTAGCAAAGGTGCGGGATATAACTCGAGGAGCTAGGCGGCAGATCGCACTCGATATAATGCAGACTAAAAGGAAACTAGTGATAGACAGTCTGGTAACTAGTTCCAAAACCAGTATGTTTATCAAATTCCTTCCAAAATTTGGCAGTAATTATTATGAACCGCAGGTTTATGAGGATGTCCTGAACGCGCTTGTCAGGCCAGGTATTGTAAGGGCAATTTCTGAATTACAGGGCGGAAAACCGGAAATCCTATCCGTTTTGATGTGCCTACCTGAAGAGTTTATGGTCCCTGCCGTGGTCCGAATGATCAATTCAGAAAAGTGGGGATATTACGCGAGTTTGAGAAACCTAGTTGCTCTTATGCGTCTTACGCCAAAGAGTATTCAAACTAGAGTTTTCGATGCTCTTAGAAGCATCCGTACTTCTGAGGAAGCGCAGACCATGGTATCTCGATGGGAGCAGGCCCTTATAGAAAAAATACATTTTCCAAAACCACCACTGAAGGCTCACAGACAACTCAAGCCAATTACAAGTGCTGCAGAAATGAAGAAGGAAGGCAGAGAAATGAATAACTGCCTTGCTGATTTAGTCACTGAAGTAATAACCAAAAACAAATATTATTATCGATGGGAAGGACCGGAGCGCGCAACAGTTTGTGTTATGATGGTGGGTTTTGGTGAAAATCGCCATTTGACTTCAAACACTGCTGGTGACTGGATATTTTCGCACGCCGCAGGTGTGAAAAACGCGGAACTATCAAACCAATTAATTGAGTATTTGGCAGGCTTGGTAAAACGACTGAATTTTAGATGTTAGAAAGGTGAGGTTGTAGAAAGTTGATTATCAATAAAAAAATATTTTTTAGAACAATAATTTCAGAGTTTCGGACGTTTGGTAAATGAAGCACGACACTAAATCTGATGAAAGGCTAGAAATATGAACAATTGGGTTATCGCGGGTTACACCTGTTCTGATCATGCCCAGAAGCGAATGCAGCAGC
Source organism: Alphaproteobacteria bacterium MarineAlpha3_Bin7 (assembly GCA_002937995.1). Classification (GTDB taxonomy): domain Bacteria; phylum Pseudomonadota; class Alphaproteobacteria; order Rhodospirillales; family UBA2165. The sequence continues at coordinate 20,838 of PTLG01000001.1, forward strand.
GTGGGATAAGGAAAGAGAGTGTTGAGGCCGTATTGATGCATGGTGATAAAAGATCTCATCAGGGAGGAGATGCGGTTGCGATATTTGTGAGCAAAAGAGCCGGTGGGCAATTGGTAAAAGATAGAGTCATTACACCCGCTCTATTGGAGCGTCTCGTCAACCTCGTCGTTCTTACTGCTGAAGGTATTATTGTGACAACATTTCCTCGAAAAGGAGGCCGATTAAGGCGTGGGGAACCCGCCTAACAATAATAATGGGAATATTATCGTTACGTAATTAATAGAAAAGGAAGGATTAAAACAATGAGAACAGCTCGAAAAATAGGACAGGTTTCGCTTTTATTTTGGCTCTTTGTGTTTCTGGTGGGTTGTCAGACAATGGATCCAAATTTTTCCTCGTTTCTGGATAGTGATTCTAATTTTAATATGCCAGAACAAATAATTTTGCCTAGGGATCACGCTGAAATTAGAGGAAAAAGTCGGGCAGAAACGAATGTTTACAATGCTATCGAGCTAGGAAAACAAAAGCGTTACACCGAAGCCGATAAACTTCTGCGTGAGGTAAGAGGACTTCAGTATAAGGAAGGAGAGGCTTATAGATCTATAACTAACGCACTAGCAGTGATCGCTCTGAAACGAGGGGATCTAGGAGCTTTTAGGCGGCTTGCCGGAGAGCTTGATATTCTTTTAGGTAAGCCACTCAGGGTACCTGGAAAACACTTATCTATAATTTCTTTGGAGCGGGCTATATCTGGCGGCCCACTGCCTTTAAATGCCCCTGAACGCTTTCGACAGTTCAGGAACAACTATTTTTCTAATCTTTCAAAAACTAGGAAACTTTAAAAATGAAAACATTATTAATAATTTTTTTCTCATGTTTGTTTGCTGCGACAAATAGTATCGTGGCTGCAGCTACCCAGTCTTCCATAAACAAGGACATGTTCGACACATACGAAAAAATTAACGAGAGGACAATTGATCACGAAGAGAAAGTAGAAGCATTGGATGCTCAGAAGAAGGTCATACACAGCAAAATAATTGACCTAAAAAAGCAGCTGGACAAGCTCTCGCAAGACAAAAATAAAAAGAACAAAGAGCAAATTCGTCTAATTAGGGCAGAAATGAATGCTCAGTCAGCTCAGTATCTGGCATTGGAATTCAAACTAGTCACAAGCGCAAAAAATACAATTTCTTCAAACCTGATGGACATTAACAGGGTTCGCGAGAGGCTAGCTAATTCGCCAGCCTCGAAGGCACAATTTAGGCAACTCAAGAAGAAAATGGAGAAGAATATACAACTTGGTCGCAGTATGAAGAAAAATCTGATTGTTCTGGATCAGTGGGCACAGTCGGATCCAATACTTCGGGCAAAAATCAGATCATTAGATAGAATTATGGAAAATCTGGATACAAGAATAGAGATCCAGAAGCGCAAATTTCCGATGGATAACAAGGGAAATCGAACCAATATTGATAGTAGAAGGCTAGAGGCCTTAAATTTGGCTAATGATCGTTTAGTTGAAGAGTTATCTTCCATAGAAACGCGAATAGATTGGTTAAAACTCTATAAGGATAAACTAGAGATTAATCTAGATCTATTCAGGGTTCAAAGAACTCTTGATATCACAAATCAGGCACTTCCTCGGTTGCGAATTGGTGAGACTGGCGGTGGGAGCCCAAGTGGGAAAGTACTAAATATTATTGACGATCTCAACAACGGGATGATGAAAGACACAGATACTATAATTGAGAACCCAAGTACTGTGCCCAAACCTGATGCAGGACGACCTATAAAAATAGATTTTAAAAAATTTAAAAACTTTTAAGGAGTTAGTTTAATGAAAAAAAATATTTTAGCAGTTCTATTTCTCACATTTGCATTTTCCTTAATACACGGAACATCACATGCAGGAGAAAAAGACCAGTTCAAAAATATTACGGTTAAACTGGTGGAGCAAGCCAATCACCTTTGTAACAGTATTATACCCATTTGGATAAAGTCAAAGTCAGGGATGCGTGATCAATCGGTACGGCGCCTGGTGACTGACTGCTATCTGGCTCAAGCACGTTTACCCGGTATCGGTCGTAAGTCGGAGATATTGGTCAAACCAGTATCTCTTGATGAAGTACCTTTAGCCATCCTAGAAAAACAAACGGGCTTTGTGTTTAATGAGTATGCGCCGCTTGCCGGTGTTAGATTGCGTGTTCTAAAGACTGGGAAATCCGAAAATGAGTAAAGCAATCGAAGCACCCAAGCCCGTTTCTGTGGGTAAAATAGGAAGGGAAATCAATTCGGTACTACTGTCGATTATAGTATTAGTGCTGATAGTTATGTTCCTCGATATAAGCTTCTCCATGGATCAATTTGGGGAGGCGGAAAAATTTCTTAACAAGTTTGTAGGAATTGCTTGGCCTTTTTTTGTAATAGTCAGCCTCTTTATTAATTGGGTCTTTGGTGCCTGGTTAACCGAGGTTTTTGTCTCAGACAGCAAACGGGACTGGAGTAAAGTGGTGCGTTACTTGGACTGGGCTGCAGAGGCTTGCCCATACGTCGGTTTGCTTACAACTTTTTTTACATTTCTACGGGCACTCCTGGTCTACAGTGATGCTGGCCCAGGAAACCCCGAGACACAGGCAGCCTTTATAAAGCAGTTTGCAATAGCCTTTGGTTCCTCAATTACTGGGGGAGTATTGGCCTTGGCAGCATTTACATTGGGTGCATTAGTAACGGGGGGCAGGCGATAAATGGAGAATAATAATGATATTTCCCACAAGTCGCCAACAACCAGAGGGAAAGCTCTTGGCTCAACCAGATCCAGATCATTAAGGCCCCCAACATTGATGATAGATCTTCTTTTTGGGGCCCTAATGCTTTTTGCCTTCCAGATGGGGTATGTAGACCAGCCTGTTGTTCCAAAGGATATTGAACTTCCCGCCACGAAGGCAGACGTTAAGTCAAAAACGAAGGAAATCTTGGCGCTGGTACCTGTAAAGAATAAGGCCGGTAACTGGGAATACAGAGTTCCGAGTGGAAAAATTCTTAGTGCTAAGGCTGTGCAGAAAGAAGTAGCAAAGAATAACAAGACACCCGTACTTATTTTTTCAAAAAAGACAAGTCTACAGGTTTACCTAGAAGCTGAACAACAATTGCGCGAACTGGGGCTTAAACCGGGTCTTGCAACTAATAACAAGAAGGGAACTTAGATATGAAAATGTTACTACTATTAGGAATCATTGCTGTCCTCTTTATTATGGCAAACAAATCTGATGACCAGGATATATCGGATGTAGTCAATGAGATTACAACAAAGTCAGAAAAAATAATTGGAGAGATTACTCAGGATAAGGTTAAAACGAATAATTTATCTAGGACAACTAGGTCTAGTAATATTCCAACGGAGAAAACTCCTGCTAAGAAAAGGCATATTGTAGTTAAGTCAACTGGCAAAGCGGTCACTCCGATTGTTACGGAAACTAATAAAGAGAAAATTACGAAGAGGTCTCTCGAAGTTACAAATAAGTCGCATGGCGGTATTCTGGGGGCAGATGTAGAAAAATTGCCTCTCTTTCAAGAGAAAAATAATTTAAATGCTTCAGAAACGACGAAACAAGACACTACTCAATCAGAAGTAAATGCGGTTCCACCAATTTTGCCTGGTCCGAAGCCTGTAGAGCAAAGACGGATTAAGGCTCCAAAGGTAGAGCCTAAGAGTAGGACAGAGGTGGCAATAAGTTCCCCGTCTCGAGAAGTGTTAGTGGAGGAACCGGATCCAGAGGCAGCTAGGATTGTAAGACAGAAGGAGAAAAAGTTTTTTAACCAGGCTGCTAGGGCACTCATGAGTATCACCGAATGAGTGCTTTAAGAACACTGGTTCTCTGTATTTGTGTGGTTTTTATAGTTAGCTTCCTTGTTGTAGCAACAGACCGAGACATTCGTGACCTTGTAGCAAGCCCCGTTTTAAAACCTACTGCTAAGGTAATACCTCCACTTGCACAGAAACAAAAAACAAAAACTCAAGTCGTTAAGTTTCCAAAAGTAGTCAATTTGGAAACTTATGGCGATTTTGGAATCCAAAAGCCGGTTAAAATTTTACCATCAAAAAAACCGCCTAAACCCATAAAGAAAATAGTGAAAAAACCGGTCCCAAAAAATACCCCCGAGACGAAAGTTAAAAAAAAGATAAAAGCTCCCAAGGAACGTAAGGTTGTTAACAATATAAGCACACCTAGGTCTGTATCTCTACCTCCAAACCGAGAGACTTATCCGCAACTTGAGATTGATTATTCAGAAATAGGGCTCGAAAGGTACCTAATAAAAGTAGAAGAGATCGGGAAGATATATCTGGTGCATATGTCAGGTGAAAGAGGAGAACGCAGGTCGATTGGGAGACAGGTATCATTTGCGAGACGGAAATTGGGAGATGGAACTTATGGTTCTACCTGGAGGAAAATGAAACTTGCCATAGATAGGCCTTATTCCATAACCGACAAGGAACTATCTAGGTACATTGGCCTTTTTGAACTGCCGATAAATGTGATGGACGGACAGTTAATTCTTTTTCTTACAAAACCGTTTGATGAAAAGCTTTGGCGAGCCCTTGAGAGGCAATTACAAGAGCAAGGTTTTACCCTTTCAGATATTGCAATTGTCAAGGGTGAGTACCGTAGTGAGGGTCAGCATGTATGGATTGAAATTACTGAGGCCATTACTAAGAAAAAAAAGGGGGAGCAAAAACTAAGGATTGGAGAGGTAATTAATCTTCCATGCAGAGATTGTACATGAAATTGAAACGAGATTAGGAGAAGCGTAATGAAAATAGTCAAAAGTTTGGTGTTTCTTTCCGTGGCAGTTTTAAGCTTGCAGGGTTGTCAAACAGGTCGCGAGGCAAGTCCCTTTACCTTTTTGGAGGGAAGGCAAGTTCAGGTTGAAAAGGTGCCCAACTATATATCCAAACTATCCAACTGTGTAATGGTTATGCCCGTAAGTATTGTTAATGAACGTCTAAAAATCTATGGCCCTAACCTAGAAGACGAACTCGCTCGCTATGCACGGGAAAAATTTGACGTGGTGATAAAAGCAGATGAAGTGCGGAAAGTAGCTGACACCAATGGTTATATCCCAACTTTTTCACGGGACCAGCAGCAACTGAGACAAAAGTTGAATTGTGAGACAGTCTTGCAGGGACGCTTAGTAGGTCCCGGTGAGAAGAATTTTCTTGTTTGGAGTGGCCACGAAGTGGGTATAGAGATTAGTTTTCCAGATGCACTATCGATGAAAAATATATGGCAAGGAAGACACGTGACGTCGAGATCTGCAGGTGGCATTCCGTTGTCCCCCGTAGGGGTTCTCATAGATACTACAAAAGCTCAAATGATGGCAATGAACAGCAACGATGTGGTTGCTTCAGTTATTAGTGATGGTGTGAGGCGTATAATGGCCTATTTTCCTAAAGTCTCCTAAAAATAATCTGCTATTTTGTGGGGGTTGTGTTTGAAGCACTTCCTATTTGTACCTGCTAATCTTCAAATAAAATAATAATTCCTACAATAAATTTACTCATTCCTCCGTTTAGTAACTAAAGAGAAACGGAGAAAAAATATGTTATTAAAAAAATTAACTAGTATTTTTAAAAATGAGGGCCTAATTGATATATGTGGCAGCAAATTTTTTAGACTGTAAGTCTTCATCCGGAACAAAAATATATTTATCACTAAGTGAGCCTTCAAAAGACCAGTTTGCCGGCACGGATAACTGTAATCCCTTCCTTGAAACTTCCTCATCTTGTTGAAATAGGCCATGCTCGCGGAACCAGCATGCTGAAATCTCTCCAATTGTCCCATCTTTTTTTCTATAGGGAAAATGTCCAAAATCTAGCCATCGGCAAGAAGTTGTGGGGCCTTTTTGCTGGTCAACAACAGCAATATCAATTGCCTTCGTATTTTTTACAAAAATAAGGCCTTTGCGCTCGAGGCGATCAATAAAGTGACCTACCTCTCGGGGAGATAAGAAGCCAACCCTTGCGATATTGCTATCGTGGCAAAGTGTTTGGTTGGGAACCATATAATTAAACTCGCGCCAACCTTGTAGAAGGTTCTCACGAATAGCTCGTTTTTTAATAACTACTGAAATTCCTTCAGCAATAACCGCCATAGTATCTCTCCTAGATAGTTACAGTTGGACCTTCTGTGGGGTCTATAAATATTTTAACCAAAGTCCCTGTACATGATGGATACTAGCATTTGTTTAGGACAGAATTGGGCATATTTGGGTAGGGGGCAAAGATAGGGCAGAAACAACAAAACATGGGATTTAGGTGCTGTTTATAATTATTATTTCTATAACATGACCTCGTCGCCACAGCAGGCTATAGATTGGCCAGTAATAAAAGAACTACTTGGAGATGCGAGAAACATTACCACTCCAATAACGTTATCGGCAGTTCCTTTTCCCATAGTATAATCTCCAGCCAAAGGACCCACTATGAGCCCATAAGTAGTTAAACAGTATGGAGTTTTCAGTCCCTGATGAAGAGTTTTACCATTCTTACTTAGCTTCTAGATGCAATTCAATTGACCGCAGTTAAACATAGTGTTACGAACCCTTCGGATTAACAAAAATATAATAATTGAATGTAACCAAATTTAGGGAGTATTTAATCATGTTAATAAAAAGATTTAAGCATACGGTCTCCTATTTGACATTTGCTATTGTGGGCGTTCTGGTTTTTTGCATTTCTTCAGCACAGGCTGAAACACGTGTGACCTATAAATCTGCAAAGTCAACTTCATCCTACTATCAAATGGCCGTTCAAATAGCAGAGGCAATGAAAGCAGGATCTAATGGCTCAATAATCGTTACAGTTGAAGAAAGCCAGGGATCTGTTCAAAACGTCAAGGAGGCAGCAAAGCGTTCGGGGAATTATGTTTTTACGACGCCTCCCGTTCTTGTAAAACTTGCAAAAGCCGGCAAGGCTATGTTCAAGGGCAAGAAGGACCCAAAATTTAATGATATTAGAGCTCTGTTCCCAATTCCTTCTTTGACAATGCATTTTGTAATGTCTAGCAAAAGCGGCGTTTCCAAGTTTTCTGATCTAAAGGGTAAAACAGTTCTCATCGGTAAAGGGTCCTTTGGAGCTCGAGAAGGAGCCAAGTACCTAAAGCTTTTTGGTCTTAAGGATCAGGTTAAACTGGCTAATGTTGAGCTCTCAAATGCTGTACCCGCTCTTAAAAATGGTCAGATTGACGGTTTTGTTACCGCCGGTTCCTGGCCGGCACCAAATGTAATTGAAGCTGCAGCTGGAACTGGTGTTCGTGTATTGTCCCTTGATGATGCCCAAATTAAGAAAACAAAAAGGACCAAGCTTGTTATACCTGCTGGCACTTATAAAGGTCAGACTGCTGCGATTACAACTACATCTCTGCCTGTAGTTGCATATACCACTACCAGCATGGGGAATTCTACCGCTTACGCTCTTACAAAAACCTACTGGTCGCAAAAAGGAAAAATGGGAGCTAAAGCTGCTTGGTGGAATGGAGTAGATAAAGGCTTGATGAAAAATATTATTGGGAAAATCCATCCCGGTGCCATTAAATATTATTCTGAGGCTGGCTTTTCTATTACAGCTGCCCAGAAATAATTTTAATCTATAGACTGGTTGGCTCGGGGTTATCTCGAGCCACCTTTCTAACCAGTTGGTTATGTCTTTATTTGATCGTCTTTTTTGGGCGGCTTTTGGAGTGTTATCAATAACATTCCACATTTCATTAATTTTTTCTGGTCTTGTGCCCAATTTAGTTAGCCGACCCCTGCACATGGTATTTGCTTTACCTTGGGTATTAATCTTTATAGCCAAAACACCCAGGCAGAAGTTTATCGGAATAATTCACTGTATTGTTTCAAGTTGTTTATGTCTTTGGATTGTATTCAACGAAGATAGTCTTGGGGATCAATATGGATCTCTTGAGAATCATTTCCAGGTGATAGCTGCGGTCATCCTACTATTATCCGTAACAGAAATGGCCAGACGGGCTATCGGGTGGCCTCTTCCGGTTGTTGCTGTATTGGCATTAGCATATGGGACCTTTGGTCAATATGTGCCAGGTGAATTTGGCCATCCGGGTATACCTCTTAACAGTTTTCTCGGAACATTAATAATTGCTGAAGGAGGTATCTGGGGCAAGCTAACCGGGGTTTCCGTAAATATAGTAGCAATTTTTGTGATTTTTGGAGCAGTTCTTAATGCAGGTGAAGCAGGCCAGGGTTTTATGAATGTTGCGACTGCTGCCGCAGGCCGTTTGAAAGGCGGGGCTGCAAAAGTTGCCGTTTTATCGTCAGCTCTATTTGGCTCAATTTCAGGATCTGCCTCAGCGAATGTAGCATCTACCGGCGCTATAACTCTACCTGCAATGATAAAGCTCAAGTATCCTAAATCATTTGCCGGGGCTGTAGAGGCCGTTGCCTCTTCCGGGGGGCAGATCATGCCGCCTTTGATGGGCGCAGGTGCCTTTGTCATGGTTGAATTAACCGGGGTATCTTACGTTGGTATCATGCAAGCGGCCTTTCTTCCTGCTTTGTTATATTTCTTTGCGGTGTGGATGGGCATTAATGCATTTAGTGCGAGACATCAGTTGGAGAGAGTTCCCGAGAGTGAGCAGCCCTCTCTAAAAATAGTGGGGATAACAGCTTCGTTTTTTCTTGGGCCGTTTTTTGTGCTTCTTTGGAGTATGTTGGCAATAGGTTTTACGCCTCAATACTCTGCATGTTTGGCGACAATAGTTGGAGTAATACTTTTAATCCTTGACGGTCGTCTTACTTTTGACTGGCGTCGAACTGTTTTGAGACTTGAGAACGCAAGTATTACAGCAGGGAGACAAATCGCTACTATAGCTGCAATAATCCTCTGTGCCTCCATTATAATAGGTGTACTTGGTATAACCGGTTTGGGCGTAAAAATAACGTCAGTAATTATATCAACCTCAGGCGGGTTGTTGTGGCCGGCCCTTCTGTTGACGGCCTTGGCATGTCTAATTCTTGGCATGGAAGTTCCTACTACGGCAGCCTATGTAATTTGTGTTTCGGTAGCCGGTCCCGCTCTAATTGAGTTGGGTTTGGAACCACTTCAGGCCCATCTTTTTGTTTTCTGGTTTGCACTGTTATCAACTATTACGCCGCCAGTGTGTGGGGCAGTATTTATTGCTGCCGGAATGGTAGATGAGGATTGGTTAAAAGTAGCTGTAAATGCCATGGCACTTGGTGTTGGTTTGTATCTCATACCTCTTGGTATGATAGCTAATCCCTCGCTTATTCAATTTGGCGCAGAACCATTACCCTCAGTTTTAACAATGTTGAAGGTGGGAGCAGGATTGGCTTTGATTTCATATGGGATGATCAAACCTATATCCTTCTATCTCCGATTAATTTTTATAATTCTTGGTGCATTTATCCTTTTTGTTTAATAACAATAAGTGACATTATATTGTTTTATAGTGATTTATATGGAGGGGCCGTTATGGAGACCATCTCAGTAACTCAAGAGGAAATGGAAAAAAGAGTAGCCCGATATAAAAACCTTAAACCTTTAAAAATGCAGGAGGAGAGAGAAGTTCCTGTAGAGGCTGCGGATTTGGTTTGGGCCAGGAAGCTTTTGAGTGTTATTAGTCTTGAAGGTGATCAGGAAACCCCCATTAATTCGTCCGCACCTATAAAAGGTGCTGGCGGTATTACTATTACAAATGCCGAGTGTCCCCCCGGCACAGGCCCCACGCTTCATGCTCACCGAGAGACCTTTGAGACATTTACCGTTCTTAAGGGCCGATTTAAAGTTTATTGGAACGATGATGGCGAAGCTGAATTTGATCTAGATCTCCATGATACAATTTCTGTGCCACCAGGGGTTTGCAGAGGTTTTACCAATATTTCTGATGAAGATGGTATTTTGCAGGTAATTATTTCAGGCGGTGTGCACGATATGAATGATATCGATTTTACTGCAGACTGTGGAAAACGTATTGAGAATATCCAAATGGGCTTGAGAGAGAAATTTGAGGAAACAGGATTTACATTTACCGCAGGTAATGCTGATAATTGAAGGTTAAAGAGTAGGTAGCCCTTTGGCCTAAAGTTTCGTCTTAACAAATTCTCAGTGGATTTTTCGGCTTTACTATTTAAAATATATTATAAAAGCAAAAAGTTATTCTGGTTTTTCTTAGGCTATTGGAAAGGTTGTTTATGGCACCAACAGATATAGAAATTGCTCGAGAAGCAAACTTGGCTCCAATTACGAAAATAGCGTCAAAATTACAAATACCAGAGGATGCGCTAGAGCTATATGGAAATAATAAAGCAAAAATCTCCAACGAGTACATAACTAGCCTTCAAAGTGAACCCGATGGAAAACTTGTTTTGGTTACAGCAATTACCCCTACGCCAGCGGGTGAGGGAAAGACAACGATGACTGTGGGGCTGGGAGATGCTTTAAATAGGATTGGGCGCAGGGCTGGCATTTGTCTTCGCGAACCTAGTTTGGGCCCTTGCTTTGGAATGAAGGGGGGTGCTGCAGGCGGGGGATATGCGCAGGTTGTTCCAATGGAGGATATCAATCTGCATTTTACAGGAGATATGCACGCAATAGGTGTTGCCCATAATCTCTTATCTGCAATGGTGGATAATCACATTTACTGGGGTAACAAAGAAGAAATTGATGTTCGCAGAGTTCAATGGCGGAGGGTTGTCGATATGAATGATAGGGCTCTTCGAGATGTGGTTTCTTCCCTTGGAGGCGTTGCCAACGGTTTCCCTCGTCAGACAGGTTTTGATATTACGGTTGCCTCGGAGATTATGGCCATATTTTGTCTGGCTGAGAATTTAACTGATCTAACTAGTAGGTTAGAAAATATAGTTATTGGTTTTACTAGTGACAAACGGCCCGTCAGAGCCGGTCAGCTAGAAGCTCATGGTGCGATGGCTGTCCTTTTAAAGAATGCTATTGCCCCTAACCTGGTCCAGACACTTGAAAATAATCCCGCCTTCGTTCACGGGGGGCCGTTTGCAAATATTGCACATGGTTGTAATTCGGTTATCGCAACCAAAGCTATGCTCAAGATGTCTGATATTGTGGTCACAGAAGCTGGTTTTGGGGCGGACCTCGGAGCTGAGAAGTTTTTTGATATCAAGTGCCGAAAGGCAGGTTTAAAGCCCGACGTAGCAGTGCTGGTAGCAACTACTCGGGCACTAAAAATGCATGGTGGGGTTGCCAGGGCTGATTTAGATGCAGAAAATCTGGACGCTGTAAAACAGGGCCTTGCGAACCTTGACCAACATGACGAAAATATAGCTAAGTTTGGTGTCCCCCGGGTCGTAGGTATCAACCGATTTACAGGGGATACAGATGCAGAGATCAAAATAATTGTAGATCATTGTGAGGCTAAAGGCCTACCGGTTAGAATCTGTACTCACTGGGCTAATGGCGGGGAGGGTGCAGAAGAGCTAGCAAAGCAGGTTGCAGATATGCTTGATAATACCACAGCAAATTTCAAACCATTATATTCGTCTGATAAGCCACTTTTAGAAAAAATTGAAACTATAGCCAAAGAAATTTATAGGGCAGATGGGGTAAAAGTGGATAAGAAGGTAATAAATCAATTGCAAGATTTTGAGGATGCGGGCTTTAGAGATTTTCCAATTTGTATTGCCAAGACCCAGTACAGTTTTTCTTCAGACCCTTCGTTTTTAGGAGCTCCTAGTGGTTTCACCATTCCAATTCGTGAGGTCAGGTTATCAGCAGGGGCAGAATTCGTAGTCGCTATTTCGGGAGATATTATGACCATGCCGGGGTTACCAAGTAAGCCAGCTGCACAGGGTATTTTTGTCAATGATGAAGGTCAGGTCGAAGGACTGTTCTGATCCGTGCTAAAAAGGTCCCCAGGCACGCTTAACGGCTGGACGGCCGGAAATAGAATTATACCAACGTTTAATATTTGGGTAGTCTGACAGGCCTATCCATTTGTCATTACCAAAAATATGTGTATCGGAATACATTGAAATGTCTGCTACTGAAAATTCCCCAGCTATGTACTCTCTATCACTCAGTGCACCGTCAACAGACCTGTACATATCGCGCATTACTCTATCGTAGTGGTCTTTTGCCTCAGGTATATCCTCTGGAGAACGTATCATAAAAAATCCATATTGTTGGGAAATAGTTGTGAATTGGGCAGATCCATAAAACAGCCATTTGTCCACCTCGATTTGTTGCATGGGATCATCTGGATACAAGCGGTTATCCATTTTGGAACCAATGTATTTTAATATGGCGCCCGATTCAAAAAGTATAGCCTGTTGACCGTTTGGTCCATCGGGATCTACGATCACAGGTATTTTGTGATGAGGGTTAATTTTTAGATATTTTGGGTCAAATTGTTCTCTTTCCAATAGGTTAACGGGGATAATTTTATATTCCAGCCCACTTTCTTCCATCATGTGCCGGGCTTTATAACCGTTGTCAGTGTCCCAAAAGTAGAGATCAATCATGGTTTTCTCCGATAAATATTATCCACATCAGTTATAGACTATATTTGTTTGTCGTGGTGCTCAATAATATTAATACTTAGACTTGGTAGCCTTATGTTGATTTTATCAAGTGGAAACCGGTTTTGGCTGGAGGGTCACATTCTCTGGCCTCAACAGATAACACCTCGGCAGCCGAAGGTCCATTTTGGAAGTCTTGTAGCATTTGCCTAACTCCAGATTCGGGTCCGCTGACTAGTGCTTCCACTGCACCATCGGGCAGGTTTTTCACCCATCCGGAAAGGTCCCTTTTTTTTGCCTGTTGTTCCGTCCATCTACGATACCAGACGCCCTGGACGCGTCCTTCTATTCTCACAAGATAACTGCAAGATAGTTCTTTCTCCATTATTTATCAGTTCCTCCATCCTTAAAGTTCATATTTTCTCCTCTAGATAGTTGTGGCGTCATATGAAAAAAGCCAGTCATATCTCTCCTTCACCCGGTCTGGGTGCCACTCTCTGTCAATAAAGGCTGATGCCTCTTCCTTATTTTTTAGAGCGGAACTATGAAACCGTTTAGCGTTCTCGTTAGACCCATTAACCATTCGCGTGGTTCTTTCTATCCGGGCATTCTCATAGTTGTGAAGAGCTTCTTCAGTATCGCTTGTATCTCTAATAAAACGAGCCAGAATGTATCCATCTTCAATAGCCTGAACAGCTCCTTGTGCCAAAGTGGGTAGTGTAGGGTGACACGCATCTCCGAGTAGGGTTACACGACCCTTCCCCCATTTTTTCAAGGGCTCTCTCATCATTAGGGCCCACTTATAGGGTTTCTCAATATGTTTAATTATACTATGTATATTTTCATTCCAACCCTCGAAATCGTTATGCAATTCATCCCTGTCACCGAGAGTGCTCCAGGACTCTATTTTCCAGTCATCTCGCTCAACAATACCCACGAAGTTTAAAAGTTCCCCTCTCCTCAAAAAGTAATGAATAACATGTCCACCCGGTCCAACCCAATTGCTTCCCACAGGTCTAACAAGGCCTTTAGGTAAAACTTCGGTTCTGATCACACCCCTCCAGGCTAAAATTCCGGTGAATTGGGGATTGTCATCGCCATGTAGTTGCTTTCGGACAATAGAATGAATGCCATCAGCTCCTATAACCGCAGTACCTGAGATTTTACGGCCATTTTTTAGAGTGATGGAAGCGCCTTTTGTCTGGTCTCCTACGCCAACTATCTGACTATCAAGATGAATTGCCCGAGGCTTCAGTTTCCGCACTTCGTCTAATAAAATTTTATGAAGGTCAGCTCTATGGTACATAAAATACGGATAGCCATATCTTTCAGTTGATTCTGCGCCAAGGTCAAAAAGCTCCCATGTCTCTCCTGTGTTCCATAACCTGATTTCTTTTCCTTCAGGCTCCCACGCTATCTCCCGTAAACTATGTTCCAAGCCAAGTGCAAACAATACGCGGTTGCCATTTGCACTAATTTGTACACCGGCTCCTACTTCACCTAATTGAGTGGATTGTTCGTAAACATCAACATCTATTCCATATTTAAGAAGTGCAAGTGCTGCGGTTAGACCCCCAATACCTGCACCAGCAATGATTATATGTGGATCAGTTTCCAAGTGTTTTCTCTATGGAAATATTGATTATCAGTAAGAAAGGTTAACACCAAAAAGGGAACTGGTCTATATTCGAAAATGATTCAACAATGATTAGAATTATTTTAAATATTCATGTAATATGCTAAGCGATAACGATTTAATTAGTAGCCCAGAGGACAAGAATATGGCAGAAAAACTTGGTATAGGTTCAGCTTTTCCTGATGTGACAATAGATACCGTAGATGGGGAGTCTTTATCAATACCCGCTAGCCTCGATACAAAATACAAGCTTATTCTCTTTTATAGAGGTCACTGGTGACCCTACTGTCGCCGGCAGTTAGTCGGCTTTGCTACCGTAAAGGATCAGTTAGACGAAAAGGGTGTCAGTGTGGTTGCAGCTAGCGTAGATCCTCTCGATAAGGCTAAGGAGGTATCTGATGAGGTTAACTTCCCAATTGGCTTTGGAGTAACTAAGTCTATCGCTGATAGTGTTGGTGCCTGGTGGGAAGAACGAAGGCAAATCATTCAGCCCTCAGAATTTTTGTTGAATTCCGAGAACAAGGTAATGATATCCAGTTATAGCGACGGGCCTTTAGGCCGTTTTGATGCACAAGATGTAATAAAGCTAATAAATTTTTATGAGAAGCAAAGTAGTTAGAGTAAAACTAAACTACAAATCATAAAGATTTTAGTTGGTATCTTGAATTGTTTCTCAGCTTAAGTTTTATGCCGTCTGGGTGTTGAGACCTGTGTAACCAAAAGGTGTGGTTGGGTAAGTTTCTCTATCCCTTCACTAACTCATACATATAGGTCCAGTCTAGCTTTCCAAGACCCTTGTCTATGCCGGTTTTGTAAACTTTAGAAGCTTCTTTGCCTAATACGGTTGGCGTGCCAATTTGCTCAGCGAGGTCAATGCCAATTTGTAAGTCCTTATAAGCCAGTTCCAGGGCAAATATAGGATCATAATTATTCTGTAATGCGCGTGCGGGGTATGATTTGTCAATATGGCCATTAGTGGCCGTAGTCTGCCTCATTGTTTTGAGTGCTAAATCAATATCTAGTCCGGACTTTTTGCACAAATTTAATGTTTCGGCAGTTACTAAATTAGTTACAGTAGTCATATAGTTGTTAACAATTTTCATCCTTGAGCCCATACCGGCTCCCCCACAATGAACGATAGTGCTTCCCATTAGATTTAATATAGGCTCAGCTTTTATAAGGGTGGTTTTTGTTCCACCCACCATTATTAGAAGTTTTCCGCTTGCAGCCATTGTTGATGTTCGTCCTACGGGGGCATCCAGCATTTCTATATTAATCTTGGATAAGTGTTTATGTAATTTATCCGTTGTGTGAGGGTGAGATGTCGTCATATCAATAAAAATGGTTCCAGGAAGAAAAGAGTTAGTCGTAACCTTGTTATTTATCAATATTTCATAGACATCTGATGACTGCGGTAGCATCGTTATAATAAATTGAGCGTCTTCAATACATTCCAGGGAACTTTTGGCGACTTCTCCACCAGCTCTCTGAAAAGCAGAGAGTTTATCCGGGTTTTTGTCAAACCCAGTCACTTTGTGGTCTCCATTAATTAGGTTAATCGACATGGGTAATCCCATGGTGCCAAGTCCGATAAAACCGATTTTTGCCATTATTTAAAACCCCCCTCAAAAGAATAGAGACTTATCTCTTTACTGAATATGGCTCATCAAGATACTGTGTTGTCTAATGGAGAAATAATAAAACGGGGAGTGTAAGCAATGCAAACTGCTTTCGATCTCGTATGGATGTCTGCGGAGCGGAATCCTAAACAGGTTGCTCTAGTTGATGACTTATTGGATAGGAAACTTTCTTATTCGCAGCTTATTTTGGAAGTCGATAGGATTGCCGCTGGGCTTCGAAATAGAGGGATTAAAAGTGGTGACAGGTTTGCTACTGTTTTACCTGGTAATTTCGAACATTGCCTATTTCTGCTTGCTCTTCAGCGAATTAACGCAGTTCCAACACTAATAAATTTCCGTTTAGGTGATAAGGATATTCAGAAGCTAATGGAGTTGGGTAAAGTAAGGGGTGCTATAATTTTATCTAATTCTGATTTGGCCAGGAATGTAAAAAGTGTTTTGCCAGACGGTGGTCCCTTGTTTGTTGTCGGAGAACCTTGTTCCGAGTGTGAAGATTGGTCAAAGTGTAAAGCAGATCCATCTTCAGAAGTATTTAACACTCCCAAGCCAGAGGATGAGGCTTTTATATTTTACACCTCAGGAACGACAGGTTTGCCAAAGGGGGTGGTTTTGACACACTCGTGTTCTGAGCCCAGAGTGATTTGGCTTTGTACTCAGGCCGGCTTGCGGCATGGGGTTCATAATAGAACTCTTGGGTTTATGCCATTAAGTCATGTTATAGGTTTTTTTGGAGTTTTTTTGGCGACCCTAGCGCTTAATGGGACCTATTATATTATGACTGCTTTTGATCCTGATGCAGCCGTCGACATGGTTAAAAAACATCAGATAACCTATATGTTTGCGGTTCCACAATTATATTATGCTATGAGTATATCTCCCAACTATTCTTCAAAAAATATGGAAACCGTTCAGCTTGCTTTATATGGGGGTGGGCAGATTGATAGTAAGCTTCTCGAAAGGATAGATAGAGAGTGGTCGGCCACTATTCGACATATTTATGGTACTACTGAGACTATGTGCTCCCTTTATAATCCAGAACCTGTTGGACAACACACCCGTCTTCGACCTGGGTTTTATTCCAGAGTAAGAGTGATAGATGTTGGCGGAGATGTAACTGGAGAGGTAAGCGTTGGGGAAGAGGGAGAGTTAATCGTAGATGCACGGGTAGATACAATATTTAAAGAATATTTAGAAATGCCTTTAGCTACAAAAGAAAAAATTACTGACGGCTGGTATCGTACAGGCGACTTATGTAGATTGCTTGCGGATGGGGATGTAGACCTTATTGGCAGGACGGATGACATAATTCGGTCTGGTGGTGAAAATATTCATCCGAGTGAGATCGAGCCCATTATTCTTTCGCATCCAGCTGTTTCAGATGTAAGCGTTTTAGGTATCCCCAGTTCTAGGTGGGGCGAGGCAGTTACTGCCTGTGTAGTAGCAAATAGTATCAGCATAAAAGAATTACATTCGTTCGTCTCAGACACCGATTTACCGAGCTTTAAGCGGCCCAAGATATATTGTGTCATTGATAAAATTCCAAGAAACGCGGCAAACAAGGTTTTACGTAAAGACCTTGAAATACAGGTAGATGAAATAATGGCAGAGGGTAATGAAAACTTGTTCTTAAAACTTGATAAAAGTTGAGCCTGTCTATTAGTTTAGAAATATTCAATTCCAACCTGATGCGATCATTTGCCAAAGTCTAGCCATATTAGTCTTTCTAAAATTTCGATGAGTAACATATTTTATATGTTGATCGGGCGAGGCGTTTCTATCCAGTTTTATTGACCACAGCGAAGCTATTTTTTCTGGTAGGGCAGAGTATCTAATATCTCCAATATGGAGAGGCCTGTCGGCTTCAATTGCAACGTAACCCATACTAAACCATTTAAAACGTTCAATATCTTTTGCCTGTTGGGAATCTATACTTAGCCAGGGTAAGTCTCT
The DNA here is from genome assembly GCA_002937995.1 of Alphaproteobacteria bacterium MarineAlpha3_Bin7. Taxonomy (GTDB): domain Bacteria; phylum Pseudomonadota; class Alphaproteobacteria; order Rhodospirillales; family UBA2165. The sequence continues at coordinate 38,589 of PTLG01000001.1, forward strand.
ATTTATGTTTAATTTAGGTGTAGAAGAACCCCTAAATACAACCCTTTTGGGCCCAGCATGGACAGCATCAATATAAAAAATATTTTTATATTCATAGATTGTCTTCCAAACCCATATATTTGCAAAGCTCGGTTTTACATCTAATTTTTTAGTCTTATGCCCTCTTTCTGTAGCTATCTCAGTAACCATTTCTAGAGCAGTATTTCTATTGTAAGCGGCTAGTAATAGGTAAGCTATCAGCCAAAAAATACCCATATATACCAGAAATTTGGATTTTCTAATTATTGCTAAAATTAAAAACAAAAGAATGGGTATTGTGAATAGTGGGTCCACTATTGAAATAATACTCCACGCTACTCTAATCTCGCTAAATGGCCAAAACATTACAGTGCCATAGGAGGTACAGGCGTCCAGTAGTCCGTGGGTTCCAAGGCCAAGTGAACAAATAAGGCAACTTAATTTAAAATTTATCCCCCAACGCCTTCCAAATAACCAATACATTAAAAAGCCAATTATGAGACCTCCTATCGGAATAAAAATGAGGGAGTGGGTAAATTGGCGATGGTACTCTAGTACCATTAGTGGATCTTCCTCGGATCTAATCAATACGTCCAGGTCAGGGGCTAACCCCGCAAAAAGGCCAAATAATGCAGCAACACCCAGTCTTTTTCGACTGATGATCAATTGCGGCGCTATAGCCCCCAATGTACCTTGTGACAAAGGATCCATATTTGATTACTCTTTTTTATAGTTGTATAATTTAAATGCCTCGGTTGGCCAATGGCTAAACTGTTAGGCATATAAAAATCTTAATGAGATTATATTATCCCATTTTTGCCTAACTGTTCAGTTACTAGAGTTTAAATCTTGTCAATAATTAGTATACCATTTTCTATAGCCCTTCTGACCGCACTTATTAGTGGTGTAGCGAGAGGATATAGCGGGTTTGCCAGTGGGCTCATATTGGTACCGATTTTTGCTTTATTATTTGGTCCAATAGAGGGGATTGCTATTTCGGCAGTGGCATCCTTTATAGGAGGCCTTCAATTATTGCCGAGGGCTATAAAATTGGCGGATTGGAAAGAACTTACCCCACCCTTGATAGCAGCTGCTATAGGTTGTTTTTTTGGGGTCAGTTTTTTGGTCTCAAATGAACCAGACACCATAACAAGCCTGATGGGAATAATATTAATCCTAGCTTCCTTGATGTTATTATCGGGATGGAAATATAGTGGCCCCCACAATACCTATGCCGGTCTAGCTGTTGGAGGACTCAGTGGAGGATCCTTAGGTGCTTTTGGGGTGCCTGTGGGGCAATTTTTTGCCTTATATTTCCTATCTTCGTCTGGAGATACAGCAAAACAAAGGGCTCATATTGTAATAGCAGCATCATGTGCAGTAACTTTTTTTGTTCTTGGTTTATTGTTTGAAGGTAAGGTGGTTTGGTCGACATTATTTTATGCAGCATTTGTAACACCATTTTTCATGTTTGGTGTATGGGTAGGTGCGAGGCTATTCCAGATCATGCCCTTTAGTTGGTTTTCAAAGGTTGTTGCATGGCTTGTGGCTGCAACCGGAGTAACTCTAATTTTGAGTTAACATTATTAGGGTGATAGTCTCAATCTTTGTTATCCAGATATTTATAGTTTTAGAGCTATTTATCTAATAAATTGTTTACTTTATTTTAATCGAGTTTTTAAGTGGCGTCATAGTTACTTCATCGATTACTGTCCCTGGCCTGGCAGTAATTATATTTTTTATTACTTCAGCTACGTCGTCCGGCTCAATAGCATTGTTTGAATCTGATCCAGGTTCAAAATCAAGATTATCAAAAAAAGGAGTTCTTACTAGTCCAGGGTTAACAATACTCACACGAACATTACTATTTCTGCACTCCTCTCTAACAGACTGTGCAAAACCCCTTAAGCCAAACTTTGCTGCACTATATAGGCTTCCCATTTTTTTTCCTTCAAGTGCTGACTCTGAACCCATAAAAATAATGTCTCCACGAGCATTCTTTTTAAAGTAGGGAATAACTATCCGAGTTATAATCATATGAGAAACTAAGTTTAGGTTTATATATGAAGCAATCTGTTCAGAGGACACATTTTCGAGGTTATCAAATTTACCAAAACCAGCATTACAAATAAGACCATCTAGGCAGGGAAAGTCAGCTAAAACAATTCTAAGCTCGTTTTCTAAACTTATATTATCCCCAATATCGACATTTATATCTGTATATGAAGTGTTTTTTGAAAAAGCTGTATTTTTGGTTCGGCTAACTCCAATTACTTGAGCACCAGTCTCAAGCAATGCGGCAACTATAGCCTTGCCTATGCCACTGGAACTTCCGGTTACTAATATGGTTCTGTCATTCACTGGGTAATTTGCCTTTCATCTAGTTACTGCTAACACAGTTAAAGATAGCAGATTTGGGTACGAACCTAGAAATATGTTCTAAACAATAATCTGTCATTTCCTTTTCTACATTTTCGGCATAGGAGGGTGTTCTAGGGCTATTTACAAGGGGTCCCGCAAAAAGTTTTTCTTCAGGGTATAATTTCGAGATGTTTTTGAATATATTCTTTGGGAATCTTAAGGGCCCTACACTTACTGAATGTATAGCTGTTTCCGGTACATTAAGCTCAATTTCGTCAAATAGTTCCTTGTAGAGAATTTTCCAATCTTTGCCATGAACCAGCGGGTCAAACCTTAAACCAATTTTCCAACCCAGTTCGGCCAGCTTTGAAATTGCTTTAATTCTTTCAGAGATCTTCGGAGTTTTATGATCCAGAGAATCCGACATGGCTCTTGGCATTAAACTAAATGCAATAACGCAGTTTTTCATTGGCGTAAACTCAAGAAGTGGTTTGAGTTGAATACTCTTTGTTCTTAATTCTAATAACGCATTATCAAATTTCTGGAATACGGGTAATGTGTGCTCAACAAAACCGGTAATATTTTCAAGAGCTAATGAGTCACAGTCATAGCCAGAGAAAAAAGTTAGATTTTCATTAGGGTTGGAGTTAACAAGATCTTCAATATTTTTATCAAAATCCTCATAGTTAACAAAAACCACATAATTTGCCGAGGAGTACATCCCCTGAAGAAAACAATACCTGCAATCATAGATGCAGTTAAACATATGTGAAAAATAATAATTTTTTGTACCTCCGATGCCGAAGCTGTCGGGCGCATCAAGGACGAGGCCTTGGTGTTTTCTTGCCAGAATTAGTGCAGGATTACTTTTCTGTAACCTAAAGTTCTGGGATTTTTTGTTAAAAACATCACCGTATCTCTTTATTTTAATTCTTCGGGTAGAGCCGAACCGGTCTAAGATAGAGAGGGTTCGAGGATGGTCTTTTATTTCATCCTCAATATAAATGCATTTAATCACTATTTATCCAGTCAATTTCATATTTTTGTGTATGTTTGGATATTTTACTCAATACAGATTTAGCGTCATTCTCCATACTAATAATAGAAAATAAGTCCTTTGAAGGAAATATAGATTCCCATTTTCGAATTAATTCTAGACACTTAGTTTTTTGTGAACTAGTAAAATGCCATGTTTGAATGCATTTTTTATAAGCTTTCGGCTGAGCTAATCTTTTTGCTTCTCCTAAGCAAATATTCTCTAACTCTTGGACCAGAGTTTTAAGATTATTGATTATTCTACTAATACTCTCTGTAACTGTCTCAGGTTTTATTAGTTCTAACGGTTCATCCGGTCCATCAGATATTATCTTTAGAATTATAGTTAGTTGTTGCGAACTTAGTCTTGAAGCTATCTCAAAAAAAGCATATCCCTCCATATCTACAAGGTGACCTTGTTTATAGTTTTTGGAAGGTTTATCCACGGTTATTAAGGAATATCTCCGTAAATTATTTCCAATTACTGGTCCCGGATACAGAGTATGGCCAGTTGAGAACTGTTGGACCTCGTCCACTAGGAGAAGGTCTTTTAATTTTTTCCCCCCGTAACCCGCTATACCAATGTTTATCCATCCTGCCCAGGGTGGAGCATCACTTATTTCCGAGAGATAGGTTGTAGCCGAGGCAGAATTAATTTGGCCTATTCCTGACAAGACTAGCCAATGTTCCTTTTCCCGATCACAAAATACGGAAAAGGGTCCGGTATTTATATAGCAATCCATTTTAAAATATTGGATTATAGGTTCGGCTTCGCATTTTAATGCAACAACCCACCTTATAGCTTTGTTAAATTCTCTCACGTTTATCTACTTTATAGTTTATTTAGATAACATAATTCGTCCAATTTTTTTGAGTATATAGACACCGCTTCTTCGTTAAGCCGTTTTTGGGCGCCATCAATCAGGATCTTGAGTTTTTCTTGAAGTTTTTGTTTTGCGGCCTCCTTCTGCGTACCAGTTAGTTTTTCGCTTTTTATTATTTTTTCAATAGCCGCAACCCTAAATCTATCCATCCCCCAGTATTTTTTTGACAATTGGTCCCCATGTCCTCCATGTTTTATTGTCAATGGTTTGTCTACAAAAAGAATAGGGTACTTGGAACAAACCCTAAGCCACATATCATAATCCTCGCATGCTGGAAGGTTTTCGTCAAAATAGCCTATATCATCGAAAAGTGTCTTCTTAACCATTACGCTGCTTGGCGATATGCAGCAAAGTTCAAGACAGCGATCAAATATATATCCCCCGGACTTTTTGTGAATATTTTTTGGATTTACTCGAACTCCATTTCGATACCATAATTCGTCAGTATGACTTATCATGTGTTCTGAACCTAAGATTTCTCTTGTTTGGAGTTTAAGTTTATCTGGCTGCCATTCATCATCGGAATCAAGAAACGCTATCCATTCACCAGTTGCCTCATAAATACCCTTATTTCTAGCTCTACTTACACCCTTTTCAGGTTCTAATAAAAGACGAACTTGGGGAAATTCATTTCGGAGCATCTCTTGAGTGTTGTCATTTGACCCATTATCTACAACTATAACCTCAAACGGTTCAAGGGATTGGGAGAAAATTGAGAGAAGAGCCCGAGAAAGCATATCTTTCCGGTTGAAAGTGGGCACTACTACACTGATTGAAATACCGGTCATAAAGGTCAATATCTCTTACAAGTTCTTCTTAGTCAGACCTTATCATATTCAATGTGTTTCACTAATTTATTGTTTTTTGATGTTAGGTTATTTTGTCTATAGTATCTTGATTAAAATATAGGGGGTGTTTAATGGCAAATACGATGAAAGCAGCATGTTATAAGCAACTTGGTGGTCCAGAAGTTTTAGAAATACTTGATTTAGAAATTCCTGAACCAGGTCCCGGTGAAGTCAGAGTAAAAGTTAATGTGTCAGGAGTAAATCCGTCTGACTGGAAGGCCAGAAGAAATGGCAGAGGTGGTGGGATGGGCTTTGACATGATTATTCCCCATAGTGATGGATCCGGTACTGTGGATGCAGTGGGGGATGGTGTTGAAAGTCCCTTAATTGGTGAAAAAGTATGGACTGTCAACGCACAATACAAACGACCCTTTGGCACAGCGGCAGAATATGTGGTGGTTCCAAGAAATTATGTATTTAAACTTCCCAAGAGTACTTCCCTAGAGGAAGCAGCATGTTTTGGTATTCCATTTTTGACGGCGTATAGGGCACTAACTGTAGATGGTGATATTAGCGGGCAGAATATATTAATCCAAGGTGGTGCTGGCAGTGTTGGCCACCATCTGATTCAAATTGCTAAATGGCTTGGGGCTAAAGTCCTCACTTCGGTAAGTTCTGAGGAAAAAGAGCGTTATGTCATAGACGCGGGTGCGGATGAGGTCTTTAATTATCGGGACAGCAAGTTTGTTGAGAATATTTTGTCGTCTACAAATGGTGTAGGTGTTGATAGAATTATCGAGGTTGACGTAGCAAGTAATATAAAAACTTATGATCAAATATTAAAACCTAAGGGTGCTGCTATTATCTATGGAACGAGTCTTCCTGTAGCCGAGGCGCCGAGTTACAGCTTTATCGTAAGAGAAGCCAAGCTTCAGTGGATTCTAGTTTATGAATTAAATGATGAGCAAAGAGAACAGGGTGTTAGCTTGCTAAATGACATGGTTGTAAGTGGTAAACTTAAAACAACTATTTCTCAAAAGTTTTCTCTAGAAGAAGTGGCGGAGGCGCATAAAACGGTAGAAGACGCGCAGCATATTGGGAACGTAATATTAGAAATTTGATCATTGATGGGTATACAAGGAATACGACAAAACATAAGAAAAATTAAAACTGGTATTGGGGCTAAAACGGTATGGGGATTTTTGAGCGTGGTCTAACATTGTGGATAGGGTTGGCGTTGTTATTAGGTATAGGTTTAGGTCAGTTGGCGCCGAGTTTTTTTTCTACCATTGGTGAATTGGAATACGCAAATGTTAACCTAGTAATAGCAGTTCTTGTTTGGCTTATGATTTATCCTATGATGTTGCAGGTGGATCTCTCCTCGCTGTTTAGGTTAACCCAAGAACCAAAAGGCCTCCTTTTAACCTCAATTATTAACTGGCTAGTGAAGCCATTCACGATGGCACTTTTAGCTGTCTTTTTTTTTGAGATAGTTTTTAGGGATTTAATATCACCTCAGGATGCTAAAGCATATATTGCGGGTTTGATCCTTCTTGGTGCTGCCCCCTGTACGGCTATGGTTTTTATCTGGAGTCAGCTTACAAAAGGAGATGCATCCTACACTCTTCTTCAGGTTTCTTTAAATGATATAATTATGGTCTTTGCGTTTACACCCATAGTAGCTTTCCTATTAGGTGTTGGTGAAATAATCGTACCTTGGGAAACGTTGCTGTTATCGGCTGTATTATTTGTCGTCATACCCCTGTTTGCCGGCGTATTTACACAAAAATTACTCAAATCTAAAACCAATATGGGAGTCGAAACATTATCAAAACAGCTTAAACCAGTCTCCATATTGAGTTTGATTTTGACCGTTGTCATATTATTTGGTCTTCAAGGTGATATAATACTAAGCCAGCCCGCGATAATTGTAATGATTGCTGTCCCACTTCTCATACAGAGCTATGGAATATTCTTTTTGGGGTACGCTATCGCCTGGTTTTTCCAAATACCACACCGAATTTCTGCCCCGGCAGCTTTGATTGGAACATCAAACTTTTTCGAGTTAGCTGTAGCCGTAGCTATCGGTGTCTTTGGGATTAACTCTGGTGCAGCACTTGCCACAGTAGTAGGGGTTTTAGTTGAAGTTCCTGTAATGTTATCTTTGGTGGGTTTTACAAATAGGACTAGGCATTATTTTCCAACTTGACGAGTGTCTCGTGACAATAGAACTTAGTACAAATAGATTGAAAGTGTCTTATGAGTGTTATTACAACAATTGAAGATTTAAGAGTATTGGCTAAACGTCGTGTGCCGAAGATGTTTTTCGATTATATGGCATCCGGTTCTTGGACCGAAACTACTCTTAGACAAAATATGGAAGACTTTGAGAAAATTGCTTTTCGCCAAAGGGTCGCAGTTGATCTGTCCAATAGAACTGTTCAGACAAGTATGTTGGGTGAAACTGTTACAATGCCCGTTGCCTTGGCTCCGACTGGTTTAGCCGGTATGCAGCACGCCAATGGTGAGATACTAGCTGCAAAAGCAGCAACGAATTTTGGTGTGCCCTTTACTCTCTCTACGATGTCTATCTGCTCCGTTGAAGACTTAGCGGATAATGTTCAATCCCCGTTCTGGTTCCAGCTATACGTTATGCGGGACAGAAATTTTTCACACAAACTTGTCAGTCGTGCTCAGAAAGCTGGCTGTTCTGCATTAATTGTAACACTTGACTTGCAGGTGATGGGACAGCGACATCAAGATATAAAAAATGGACTAACCACGCCACCTAGACTAACCCTAAGAAATATTGTGGACATGATGAAAAGACCCGCATGGTCATGGGGTATGTTGAATACGAAGCGGCGGCAATTTGGTAATATTGTGGGTCATGTGGATGGCGTTTCTGACTTGTCTTCCCTTGCCGCTTGGACAGCTGAGCAGTTTGATCCAAGTTTGAGTTGGGAGGATATAGCCCGTATTCGTGATTTGTGGCAGGGAAAGTTTGTGCTGAAGGGTATAATGGACCCAGAAGACGCTGCAAAGGGTTTAGAAATTGGAGCAGATGCAATAATAGTGTCCAACCACGGCGGTAGACAACTGGACGGATCTAATTCTACCATTAGCGCATTGCCTGGTATAGCAGAGGCAGTGGGAAAAAACGCTGAGGTCTGGGTAGATGGAGGTATTAGAACAGGCCAGGATGTTCTTAAAGCTATTGCATTAGGAGCAGATGCGACTTTAATTGGAAGGGCTTATTTGTATGGTCTGGGCGCACTGGGCGAGAGGGGTGTAACTCAAGCGCTTGAAATATTGCATAAAGAATTGGATATGACTATGGCTCTCTGTGGCCATCGGGTCATTAATGAGGTAGACCGGGACATTTTTTCACGTTGTCCATTCTGACATCGAGCCAATCCTTAAAGTTGTTATAATTTAACCCAACCCTCCGGTGGCTTTCCTTTTCCTGGATGTAGTTCTCCGCAGGAGTTGCATGTGCGAGCATTAATATCTTGGTGAAAATTTTCATAGACCTTGGGGAGTTCAGTAACTATTCCCTCTGAAGATGTAAGACTAACTTCTGCTCGGTAAATTCGTTTTTCACAACTAAAACAATACCATTCAAACCCATCCCTCATGCCTAGTTGTCTAGCGCCCTCTACCACTATTCCATAAGAATCCGGGTCGGGCCTTTGGGGGGCATGTAAGACGTGAGAGGGGAGAAAAAAAATATCACCCTCATTGATACGTACGTCATATATTTTTTCTCTATCAGCTATTTTGAGGATTATATCACCCTTGATTTGATGAAACCACTCTTCGACTGGGTCATCATGAAAATCTACTCTAGTATTACCACCGCTTACAGCTTGTATTATCATCCCAGCGTCTTCGTGCAGTAATTTGTTGCTAACAGGGGGCTTCATCTTGCTCTTATTTTCTTTTATCCATTTATGAAAATTAAAAGCAGATAAAGTTGGGTGAGCTGGCATCCTCATATCTCCAGTTAGTATTTATATTTCTACAAATTCAAAATAGCACTTTTAAGGGTCGACAAAATTTAATTTATAGGCATCAATCTATCTATCACACGCAACCATATCAAGGGTCATGTTAATAGGCTATTTGATAGCAAGTACAAATTAACTTAATAGTTGGGGGATAAGATGGGAGAGGTAATTGATATTCATACACATATGCTGAACGACCAATGGCTAGATACAATATTAAAGTATGGAGGTTCTTATAGCTTAAAGGAATTGCAAGGCCAAAGAGCAATTCACTATGATGGCGCACCTTTTATGACATT
>PTLG01000010.1 GCA_002937995.1 Alphaproteobacteria bacterium MarineAlpha3_Bin7
TGGCTGTTTGCGATCCCTGGTTGATCAATATAACCTTGGCTATGTTCCTCATCGATATACGTGCCCTCAGTAATAACTAAACCGAATCCACCTAGAGCATAGTTTTCATAATATTCGCCCATTAGTTGGTTTGGGGTGCCGTCTGGATTAGCGCTTATGCGTGTCATTGGAGCAACTACAAATCGATTTTTTAGGTTTAGATTACCCAGTTTTTCTTCTGTAAATAGCACGGTATGTTCTCCCTTTGACAAGGTTGCTTTAATTCGAGGTTCTCTAGACTTATCCTCGAATTTTTATTTCGTCAATGAGATCCTTTTTAGTGAAATTGTCGGCTAAGAATATTATTTACTAATTTTACAAAATCACTATGCCTTTTACTAAAATCTACAAAAATTTAATCACCAAGCTTGTCTTATACAGATAATTTAATTTATGCTGGGTTCCAAATTGTTTTAGTAACTTTGATTTTACTTAGGATTATAAATATTAAATTTCTTGATTTTGAGGGACAAAAATAAAAATGGCGAAAAATAAATCTTCATATATGGATGACCAATCTTGGACTGATGTTAGAGATGGTATGCGAATAGATTGGGATGTTCCAATACCGATGGATGATGGTGTGGTGCTTAGGTGCGATGTTTATAGGCCCATAAAAAACGGTAAGTACGGTGTTATAATGACTCTGGGGCCCTATGGAAAATTTTTGCATTTTAATGAGATTTACGCCGACCAATTTGATAGGATGTGTGAAGATTTTCCTGAGGTTCCATCAGAGTCTACAAATAATTACCAAAATTGGGAAGTGGTTGATCCCGAGAAATGGGTTCCAGATGATTATGTATGTATAAGGGTAGACTCCAGAGGAGCAGGCCGTTCGCCGGGTGTGATAGATATTTGGTCAGGTAGAGAAGCACAAGACTTGGCGATTTGTGTTGATTGGGCCGGGGTTCAGTCTTGGTCCAATGGTAAAGTAGGGTTAAACGGAATTTCCTATTACGCAGAAAACCAATGGCAGTGCGCCGCACTTCAACCAAAACATCTTGCAGCTATCTGTCCTTGGGAAGGTGCCGCTGATTATTATCGTGATATGGCCCACCATGGAGGTATATTTTGTAATGGTTTCACGAAACAGTGGTCTGAAGCACAGGTCTATACAGTTCAGCACGGAAAAGGTACAAACGGTTTTAGATCGACGATGAATGGAGACTGGGTATCCGGCCCAATAACCCTATCAGAAGAGGAACTCGGAGCAAATAGAAACAATTTTTATGAAGACTGTCTCGCAAACAAACTTGATACAGATGAATTTTGGACCTCACGGATGCCCGATTGGTCCAAAGTGAAAGTACCAATGTTATCTTCCGCAAACTGGGGCGGTCAAGGATTGCACCCTAGGGGAAATTTTGAGGGATTTGTAAGGTCAGTCTCCAAGGAAAAGTGGCTTGAGGTGCATGGAATAGAACATTGGACACATTTCTATACAAACTACGGGATGGATCTTCAGAAAAGGTTTTTTGGCTATTATCTAAAAGGTGAAAAAAATGGCTGGAATAAACAACCAAAGGTCCAACTCCAGGTAAGACATCCGGGAGAGAGATTTGTTGAGAGGCATGAGAAGGAATGGCCTTTAAAGAGAACTAAATGGACAAAATACTATTTAGATCCAAATGATTTAAGTCTTTCAACTAATCAGCAAACCTCACAAGGTAAAGTTACCTATGGGGGGTTTTCTGATGGTACGACATTTCTAACAGCTCCGCTTAAAAAGGATCTCGAGATAACTGGACCCATTGCGGCTAAATTATTTGTATCTTCATCAACTAGGGATGCTGACTTGTTTGTTATTTTGAGAGCATTCTCTCCTGATATGAAGGAAGTGACTTTTCAAGGAGCCCTGGATCCAAAAACACCTTTGGCTCAAGGTTGGCTAAGAGTTTCGCATCGAAAATTAGACAAAAAACTCTCATTGCCTTATCGTCCATATCATACCCATGATGAAGAACAAAATCTCAAGCCTGGAGAGGTATATGAAGTAGATGTCGAAATCTGGCCTTCCTGCATAGTCATACCCAAGGATTATCGTATAGGTTTTTCCGTTCGTGGAACTGATTATGTGTACCCTGGAGATTCAAAAGTAGACCTTGGGGAATTTTCTGGTTGGACTGGTGTCGGTCCTTTCCAACATAACGATTCTAGAGATAGGCCACCCGAGGTTTTCGGTGGGGATGTGACTTTGCATTCAGGTCCGAAACAGCGTGCATTTGTCCTTCTTCCAATTATCCCGGAAAAAAAATAGGAATAAAAGTATTTAAAATCACATAGAAAGAGGGGTGGGAGATGACTACTGTAAATTATCCAGATGACTCTATTTTTAGGTCTGAGTTTAGAGAAGATATGAGGGTAGATTGGGATGTGCCAATACCTATGGATGATGGTGTTGTCTTGAGGGCTAACGTTTATAGGCCTGATGATGAAGGTAAGTATCCTGTTATTATGTCTCATGGTCCCTATGGGAAAGATCTACACTTTGAGGAAATTTATAAAACATGCTGGGATCTGATGTGCGAAAACCATCCGGACGTACCAGCTGGATCGACGAATATTCATCAAAGTTGGGAGGTGGCTGATCCAGAAAAGTGGGTGCCCCATGGCTATGTGATTGTAAGGGTCGACTCACGGGGAGCAGGTCGGTCTCCAGGTTATCTCGAGTGTTTTGGTCCAAGGGAAAACCAGGATTTTTTTGACTGTATAGAATGGGCAGGCGTTCAACCCTGGTCTAATGGCAAAGTAGGTCTCAGTGGTATTTCCTATTATGCTGTTAATCAGTGGTCGGTAGCTGCAATGGGTCCAAAACATCTAGCAGCGATATGTCCTTGGGAGGGTTTTAATGATTTTTACAGAGAGTTGTCGTATCACGGGGGTATCTACTCCTCATTTCAGAGGCATTGGTATGATAAACAAATAATGCCGATACAGCATGGTTACGGGGATAGAGGATTTAAATCTCGCGCAAATGGTGAACTTGCCGCTGGTCCTGAAACTTTATCGGATGAAGAGCTACAGCAAAATCGTTTTGATTTGCATGGAGAATTTAGTTCGCATCCTTTTGATGACGAATACTATGCAGTACGGACGCCAGATTTATCAAAAATTACGGTACCTGTTTTAAGTTGCGCCAATTGGGGTGGGGCCCCTCTTCATCCGCGAGGTAATTTCAATGGATATACGCATTCCTCGAGCCAAAAGAAGTGGCTTGAGGTACATGGTTTGGAGCACTGGTCACTCTACTATACTGATTATGGTAATGATCTACAGAAAAGATTCTTTGATTGTTTTTTAAAGGATGATGGCTCTGCGTGGGAGAATCAGCCCAGAGTATCCCTTAATGTCAGATCTGAAGGAGAAAAATTTTATCTGCGCGGGGAGGAGGATTGGCCTATACCCAGAACAGAATGGACAAAATTTCATTTGAATGCCGATGGGCATTGTTTATCCCGTGAGGAACAAGTTGGTGAGGAAAGTATATCATATAAGTCCACGGGAGACGGGGTTACCTTTGTCTCTACCCCAATGGAAAAGGATACTGAATTTTGTGGTCCCATAGCATCTAAGATTTGGATTTCTTCAGATACCACAGATGCCGACCTGTTTTTGGTGGTGAGGGTGTTTACACCTGATTTAAAGGAGGTTGTTTTTCATGGCGCATTAGATCCGCATACACCCGTAGCTTCAGGTTGGCTTAGAGCATCACATCGAGCACTGGATAAGGAGAGGTCAACAGAGTGGGCACCCTTTCACACTCATAAAAAAGCTGAACCGCTAACTCCAGGAGAAATCTACGAGCTTGATATCGAAATTCATGCTTCTGGTATGGTGATTCCAGAGGGCTACAGGGTTGCTTTATCTATCAGGGGTAGGGATTACGTATATCCTGGAGAGCCTGATGCTGGGTTGTCAAACATGAAAAATCAGTTTACGGGAGTTGGGCCATTTCTTCATGATGATCGAGATAATAGGCCTGCAGATGTTTTTGATAACTATGTTACTATTCACATAGGCTCAGATAGGCCAAGCTATCTGCTATTGCCCATTGTTAGCTAAGAATAAGTTGCTTCGTTAAGATCCATCTAAGACAAGAACCCTATTTTTAAATACTAACGTTAGGCTTCTGTTCTGGCATAAAATATTAGTGCCAAAACTACTACTAGCACCCCAAATAATTGGACAATAGTTAGGCTTTGGTCCAAAAATAAAAAGGCAGTACCGACAACTACCAGAGGTTCGATATTTGTAAGAAAGGTTGTTGTGCCTGCTCCACTTATTGAGATGGCGTAAAAAAAGCTAATCATGGCGGCAGCATACATAATATTTGACAAGGAAAACCCTACCCAACCGGTAATATTTGAGGGTAATGGTAATGAACCCTCTATAACTACCAAAACTACCATTACCATTAATGCACTTGCCGCCATATACAGTGTAGCTTGACGAGGATCCTCATCTTTAATCAGTCGCTGGCTAACCACAGAGACTAAAGCTAAACCCAAAGCAGCGAGAGCTGCGAGTATGATTCCAGTTCCTTCGATATTTTCAATTTGAACCATAAGTGTTAAGCCCAAACCACTAAAAGCCACGACCGCGCAGACAGCTTTAGTCATGTTAAATTGACCCCAACCAAGTAGCTTAAGAATTATCCCAGTAAATATTGGAAATAAGTAAAAAATAAGGACCGCAATGGGCACAAGTATTAGTTGGAATGCCTCTAGCAGCGCAATTGTATAGAGTATGGTAACTACCCCTAACAATACAGCTATCACGCTGGCCCTGGTGGGCAAAAATATTGCGTTTCCTTGGGCCAAAATAATTATGGTGAGAATTAGCGAAGGTAAAAAAAATCTGGTGGCACTCATTGTAAATGGTGTCGCACCTCCAGAGTAGGCGAGGCCTGCAAAAGTATTCGATAAACCAAAACATACTCCAGCAGTTAGAGCTAGTATAATACCAATATTTTTCTCTATTTTTTTCATTCTAATTTTTACAATCAACAATCTGCTTAATTGGTATAATATGGTTTTAAATCAATGAGGCATAGGACTAATATACTAAAACTATATTTTTCCCCTTAGGTAAACTTAGTAATGTGCGGAATAACAGCAATATATTCTTATAGGAACGGATCCTCATTGGTTGATCTTAGAGAGTTAGCTAAGATTAGTGACCAGATGGCTGCAAGAGGTCCAGATGGCGAAGGAAGTTGGATATCAGCAGATAAAAAAATTGGTTTTGCCCATAAAAGATTAGCAATAATTGATACGACAGAAGGTGGCTCCCAGCCAATGTTCCTGACTAATGGAAATGGAGAGGTCCGCTTAGTGATTACGTATAACGGCGAGATCTATAATTTTAAGGAGCTTAGACAGGAATTAATTTCTGATGGGATTAGATTTACCACTCAGTCAGATACCGAGGTTTTATTACATCTTTACGATAGATTCGGTTCAGCCATGGTTGCACGACTTAGAGGAATGTTTGCATTTGCTATTTGGGATAATGAAAAGCACAGATTATTTCTTGCTAGGGACCCCTTTGGAATAAAGCCACTTTACTATTCTGATGTAGGGGGTGTCTTTAGAGTTGCCTCGCAAGTAAAAGCACTTTTGGCTGGTAATAAAATACCTACTAACCCCGAACCAGCTGGTCACGTGGGATTTTTTTCTTACGGATACATTCCAGAACCATATACTCTGTATAAGAATATTTTAGCTTTACCCTCTGGACATACACTGACAGTGGGTTCCAATGGTGCGTCGAAGATAATAAAATACTATGACCCTCTAGATACGCTGGAGAAAGTTTCTAGCAATAGCAAAAATGTTGACCAGTTTATTACAATTAAAAACTCATTGCTAGATAGTATAAAATCGCATCTTGTCTCAGATGTACCCGTGGGAGTTTTTCTATCAGCTGGGCTGGACTCAGCCACTTTAACAGGGTTTGCCTCCCAACTATCACAGGACCCATTGTATACGGTTACGCTTCAATTTGAGGAACTGGTGGGTACTCCTGCGGATGAGGCACCGTTAGCAGAGGAAATATCAAGCCATTATAATACTAATCATGTGACAAGTACTGTAGTTGGAGGCGAGTTTTACTCGGAATTGAGATCTATGTTAAATGCTATGGATCAACCGTCAATTGACGGAGCTAACACATATTTTGTGGCAAGAGAGGCCTCAAAATTAGGATTAAAGGTGGCTCTATCTGGACTAGGAGGAGATGAAGTTTTTGGAGGATACTCCTCTTTCAGACAAATCCCCCTATTGGTTAACTTATTGCGATGGGTGCCTTATGGCGAATTTGTGGGACATTTATTAAGAAGATCAGCCTCGCCATTTCTAACCAAGCTGATATCCCCAAAATATCTAAGTTTGTTAGAGTATGGTGGAAATTATTCAGGTGCCTATCTATTGCGCCGTGGATTGTTTATGCCTTGGGAACTACCTGCAGTAATAGATTCGGATATGGCTCTGGAAGGTTGGGAAAAACTCAACTTTATAGAATCGACTAATAAGCGACTTAGTAAAATTAACCACAGCAAAGCAAGAGTTTCTGCTCTTGAATTGATGTGGTATATGCGCAATCAGTTACTTAGGGACTCCGATTGGGCGGGGATGGCTCACTCTCTAGAGATTAGGACACCGCTGGTCGACTCTGTCTTTTTTAGTGAATTGGGGACTTTATCTGCCACAAAATTAGATATGGCCCAAAGTTTAGATGTGCCTTTACCTAAATCAGTTTTGAATCGGCCTAAAACGGGATTTTACTTGCCAATTAGGGAATGGTTAACTGCCAATGGATTACAGAATTACGGTGAAGGTTATAAGGGTTGGGCAAAAATGGTTTATGAGCACTTTATCTCAAGACTTTAACTTTATTAGGTGCTTTAGCAGAAAGTTTAATCATTATATCAGTATTGTTTTATGTATTAATTCTTTAGCGAGTTGTTATGTGTGCCATTGGTGGAATATTAAATTTTGGAAAAACGGTTCCAGTTGACCCTGGTGTTCTAAAGGCCATGAACGAATCCATGGTGCATCGTGGACCAGATGGAGACGGAATATTTATAAATAATAGTAAATTTGTTGGTTTGTGCCATAGAAGATTATCCATCATAGATTTATCTGAAGACGCCTCTCAACCGATGTCCAATAAAGAGGGGGATTTATGGGTTTCATTTAATGGAGAAATATATAATCACAAAACACTCAGGAAAGAACTTGAGTCAATTGGAGCTATTTTCAAATCAGACCATTCTGATACTGAGGTATTGATACAAGGGTATCAGTTTTGGGGACTAAAAAAATTGTTAAAAAGAATTGACGGTATGTTTGCTTTCGCAATATGGGATGAAAAAAGATCTAGACTTGTGTTAGCGAGGGATAGAATAGGTATTAAGCCAGTTTATTTCTCAAAACGAAATGGTGTTTTTGTATTTGCCAGTGAAATAAAAGGCCTATTATCTCATCCAAATATACCTGCACGGTTAGGCCAAATCGCCCTTTATCACTACTTAACATATTTGACTACTCCTGCCCCACTAACAATGTTTGATGGGATATATAAAATACCAGCAGCGCATTACTTAGAGATTGACTTGAATGGAAAGCTAAAGTTCTCGCGTTATTGGAGCCCTAGTCCTGGCCATGGAATTGATACGGGCGGTTTGTCCAAGTTAAACAAAGATGAGAAATCAATATATTATCAACAAGAGGTCTTAAAACGAATAGAAAATGCGGTTAGTAAAAGAATGATGTCGGATGTTCCTTTTGGAGCATTTTTGTCGGGAGGAATAGACTCTTCATTAAATGTAGCTCTTATGAGTCAATACAGCAGTCACCCTGTTAATACGTTTACTGTAGGTTTTAAGGACCATAAACACTTAAACGAACTTGAATATGCGGCCAAAGTTGCAAAGGAGTTTAATTCCAATCATCATGAAATACTGATAGATGAGAGAGATATGCTCAGCTATTTAGAAGGCTTAGTAGTCGAACAAGATGAGCCGTTAGCTGATTGGGTATGTATACCGTTGCACTTCGTTTCAGACTTGGCTAGGCGTAATGGAATAAAGGTTGTTCAGGTTGGGGAAGGGTCAGATGAACAATTTTGCGGTTACCATAGTTATCTAAAATATCTTGAATTAGAGAAGAGGTATTATAGGCCCTTTCAAAAGTTACTACCAAAATCAATTCAATCTTTTGTAGCTCACTCTGCTTTAAGATTTGCTAATTGGAACTCATCATTTGATATTTATGCTGACGCAATAATGAGAGCTTGTAGTGGCCAAGAGCCATTCTGGAGTGGAGCTATTGGTTTTTGGGAAACTCAAAAGGACAAAGCTTTACCAAATTTTTCAGCTTCTGGTCCAGAAGGTTGGGAGGAGATGGTTTCGTCCGGAATACTCCCTCGAGGGTACCTTGAGACCAACAGCCATGAAATAGCACAGGACTTTTTAATAGACTTTGATCTTTCAAATCCCGGCAAAGACCAACTTACGCGAATGACTTATAATGAGTTTAGACTTCGTTTGCCAGAATTGCTATTAATGAGAGTTGATAAGATTTCTATGGCATGCGGTATAGAGGCAAGGGTCCCGTTTCTGGATCAATTTTTAGTAGAACTAACCATGGATATATCCCAAGAAGAAAAGATTTCACAAGGGCAAGCAAAGTTATTACTAAAAAATGCTACAAAAGGTCTAATACCCAATGAAATTATTAATAGAAAAAAAATGGGCTTTTCAGCACCAATGTCCGAGTGGCTCCAGGGAGAATTTGGGAATAATGCAGAGCATGAAATTTTGACTTCAGAGTTGATAGACGAAATTGGTTTCGATCGGGAATATCTTTCTACGATGATCTCATCTCATCGTTCGGGGAAAAGAAATAATTCACTTTTAATTTGGGTGCTTTACAATTTGGTAGCCTGGCACAAAACATGGATCTAAGGTGACAGAATTTTGGACAAAAAGTTACCAAAAAATATTGATTCTAATATTGGAAAAAAAACAAGAGTACTTGTAAACGCTATTCATGCTAAGAGTGGCGGTGGGGTTACCTATTTAAAAAATATTCTTCCATTACTTGCTAAGGATCCAAGTTTAGAAATACATTTGCTATTAGGTGAAAAACAGCTGGATGTTTTTACCTATTTAGATGACAGCATTTCCGTTTACCCAAGGAAAATTCCCAATAATTTTTTCCTTGGTCTTTTATGGGAACAAATCATGTTACCGCTTATAGCTCGAAATTTATCTATCAATGTAACTTTCTCCCCCTCAAATTATGGCCCCTTGTTTGCTCCACGTAGTGTGATCATGCTTAGAAATTCCTTAGAGGTGGGTAAGACAGAGACGAGGTTAGTAAAACAATTGTATTGGCTTGGGTTAAGGGTAATGACTTGGTTGTCACTAATTAGATGCAAACGAGCGATAGCCGTTTCTAAATATGCGGAACAGTCGCTTACTTTTGGTTTAAGGAGGTTATTGAGTAAAGTTGAAGTTATCTACCACGGAGTGCAAAATATTTTCTTATCAAATATGAATCAAATTCGAGAAGATTTTTTCCTTGTTGTTTCTGATATCTATATTCAGAAAAATATTCATAATTTACTTATAGCTTTAGCGACGATCAAGGATAAATGTCCAAACGCAAAACTTAAGATTGCGGGATCTTCGATCGATATTAATTATTTAGAAAGCCTAAATATAATAATTGAGAAAAATAACTTGCAAGATGCGGTTGAGTTTCTTGGACGAAAAAGTTCTGAGGAATTAGTTTTATTATATCAGAAATGCCAAATCTTTATTTTTTCTTCGACTATTGAGACTTTTGGAAACCCGCTATTAGAGGCAATGGCGTGCGGAGCACCCATTGCCTGCTCTAATACAGCTGCAATGCCAGAGATCGCGAAAGATGCTGCCTTATATTTTAATCCAGCAGAACCTGACGATATAGCTAGGAAAATAATTCAATTGACAGAGGATAAAGTTCTTTTGAAATCTCTCTCACAAAAATCATTAGCTAGAGCAGAATTGTTTTCTTGGGAAGTAACAGCAGAAAAAACGATCGAGGTAATAAAATCGGCATCTAACTCTCGAAAGATGTAAGGTGGATGAAAGGCTCAGTTAGGATGTACTGGAATGTATTATAAAGGTTTATCTAGCTCACATTGTCCAGGTACCATTTGTATGTCTTTGCAAGCCCCTCATCTAGACTTGTTTTTGAATTCCATCCCAGTTCTGCCAGTCGGCTATTATTCACTAATTTGCGAGGTGAGCCATCAGGTTTAGTTGTGTCAAAGACAAGTTCTCCCTGAAAACCAACTACATCACATATTTTTTCTGCAAGTTGTTTAATAGAAAACTCTTCCCCAGTACCAATATTAATATGAGATTTTCCAGAGTAATTCTTTAACAAATGTACCAAAGCATCCGCCAGATCATGAATATAAAGAAATTCCCGTTTAGGGGTGCCGCTACCCCATACGTTTAGTTTAGAATAATTATTTAGTTTTCCTTTGTGGGCTTTAACCATTAGAGCGGGTATGACATGGCCCATTTCTGGGTCAAACTTATCGCCTTCACCATATAAATTAGTTGGTTGAGCAGAAATAAAATCGCATCCATACTGAGTTCTAAATGCCTCACACATTTTCAGGCCAGCTATTTTTGCAATGGCATAGCTTTCATTTGTTTTTTCAAGAGGGCCTGTTAGCAGTTCTTCTTCAACCATAGGTTGTTTTGCATCTCTAGGGTAAATACATGACGACCCTAAAAAAAGTAATTTCTTAACCTCTATTTCATGAGCTGCTTTAATTATGTTTGTCTCAATTACTAAATTATCATACAGGAAATCGGCTGGTTGGGTGGAGTTGGCAACAATACCACCAACTTTGGCAGCAGCTAATATTATTATAGAGGGCTTTTCCTTTTCGAGCCATTTTTTTACACCCACCTGGTCCCTTAAGTCTAATTCATCTCTATCTATTGTAACAATAGTACAGTTTTCTCTTGAGAGCCTTTTAGCTATTGCACCTCCTACTAGACCACGATGGCCAGCTATCCAAACTTTCGTATTTTCCATTTGAAAGGGAGTTTCTAACTTACCTTCCATGTTTTTCTCTCAATAATTCTCTATCGTAATTAACCATTTCCTCTACAAGACTCTCAAATTGGTTTTCTGGACGCCAACCTAATTCAGAGGATGCCTTGGAGGCATCACCTACCAGTGATTCAACATCTATTGGTCTAAAATATCTTTTATCGACTTCCACCAGTACTTCTCCAGTATTTTTGTCTTTTCCTTTCTCATTTAGACCTTTTCCCGACCAAGCAATATCCCTACCAGTGTAGCGAAAAGCTAGCTCGACAAATTCTCTTACTGAATGTTGTTTGCCAGTAGCTAAAACAAAATCATCACTTTTGTGGTTTTGGAGAATCAGCCACATACCCTTTACAAAGTCTCTTGCGTCACCCCAATCTCGTCTTGAATCCAAGTTACCTAAATAAAGTTTTTTTTCTACTTTTGACTCGATAGCTGCTACGCCCCGAGTGATTTTTCTAGTTACAAAAGTCTCTCCCCTTCTTGGACTTTCATGATTAAATAAAATTCCGTTAGATGCAAAAATGTCATAAGCTTCTCTGTAGTTGACCGTTGTCCAGAAGGCCATCAGCTTAGATGCAGCATAGGGGCTTCTGGGCCGGAATGGTGTTTTTTCTGTCTGAGGGCTCTCCATAGCATCACCATAGAGTTCTGACGTTGATGCCTGGTAAAACCTTACATCATCCTGGAATTTAAGAGTGCGGATTGCTTCTAAAATTCTCAAAGGACCTAAAGCATCAGCATTAGCTGTATATTCAGGAGAATCAAAACTTACTTGTACATGGCTTTGGGCAGCCAAGTTGTATATTTCATTAGGCCTAATTGATTGAATGAGCCTAATCATATTTGTACTATCGGTCACATCTCCGTAATGCATGAAAAACCTTGCATCCTCGATATGAGGATCTTCATAAATATGGTCTATCCGACTAGTATTAAATGATGAAGATCTTCTTTTTAATCCATGGACCTCATACCCTTTCCCTAGTAAAAAATCTGCAAGATATGACCCATCCTGTCCAGTTACTCCAGTTATTAATGCAGATTTTTTCTTCATCCCTTAAATCGCCAAACCCCTCTCGTGTCGATCACTTTCTTTCCCTTAAGTTTCTCAAAGGGAACATCTAAGAACTCTTTATGATCTGTCAACAAGACTAGTAAGTCTGAACCATCTACACATTTTTTTAGTGAGACTAGAGCAGTGTTTCGATTTTTTTTCAACCCCTCTGGAAGCTGTTTTATGTTTGGTTCGCAAACGAAAACTTTACCGTCAAATTTATTAGATACAGTTTCAGCTATTTGGAGGCTTGGACTTTCTCGAAGATCATCTATGTTTGCTTTGTAGGATAGTCCCAGAAAACCAATATTTTGAATGTTTTCTCTCCTAATTTTTTTCCTAATTTTTTTTATTATTGTTTTACACTTATTAGAATTAACTTTGCGAGCACTTTGTATTAGTGGTGTCAGGTGTGGTGCAGAATCAACTATGAACCAAGGGTCTACTGCAATACAATGACCGCCAACCCCAGGACCAGGGTTTAGTATGTCAACTCTAGGGTGCATATTAGCCAATTCTATGACTTCCCAAACGTCTACATTTAGGCTTTCGCAGATCATAGATATTTCATTTGCAAAGGCTATGTTGTTATCTCTAAATGCATTTTCGGAGAGCTTTATGAGTTCCGCTGTTTTAGCACTAGTTGCGTGGCATTCGCCAGAGACAAAAGAATTATAAAAACTGATTGCTTTACCTGTGCATTCTGGAGTTATCCCACCGATTACTCTGTCGTTTTCTATTAATTCTTTAAATACTTTACCAGGTAGCACCCTCTCTGGGCTATGTGCTATATAAATATCTGGCTCTTCAGAGGTGCCTGGCATATTTAAATCTAATCTTAACCTAGCTAGCCAGTCCCTAACTTTTTCTGTTGTTCCAACTGGAGAAGTGGACTCCAAAATAATTAAATTATTTTTTGAAATTACTGGAGCAATATTTTGTACAGCCTTTCTTAAATATTTTAGGTCTGGAACTTTATTTTTTTTAAAGGGCGTAGGTACAGAAATAATAAAAACATCAGATGGTTGAGGTACCAAGGAAACAGAAAATTTATAACTCTTAATCGTATTTTTAAGTATTAAATCCAAATCTGGCTCAAATAAAGGTACTTTTCCACTATTGATTTGGTTTACTACCTTATCATTAGTATCCACTCCAATCACTGTATAACCTCGATTAGCTATGACAAGAGCAGTGGGTAGTCCAACGTATCCAAGCCCAATCACGGAAATTATAGAACTTTTATTTAACATTCATCAATTCTTTTACAATTCTTGAGCTTGCTTTTCCATCACCATAAGGGTTATGGGCTTTGCTCATCGTAAGAAAGGCTGATTCGTCATCAAGCAGGTTACAACATTCTCTATAAATTTTTTCAGAATTTGTTCCTACTAATTTTACGGTTCCAGCTGATACAGCCTCTGGTCTCTCTGTTTCTTCCCGCATCACGAGAACAGGCACCCCTAGTGAAGGCGCTTCTTCCTGTATTCCTCCAGAGTCGGTAAGTATCATCCTTGCTTTTTTCATTAAATATACAAACGATAGATACTCTAAAGGGTCTATTAGGTAAACGTTTTTAAGAGTCTTTAGCCGTTTTTTAACAAAATCCCTCACATTAGGATTTAGGTGCAAGGGATATACTATTTCTACATCGCGTCTTTTAGATAGCTCTAAAATAGAGTCACATATGTTATCAAGACCTTTACCAAAGTTTTCTCTTCGATGACCGGTAACTACGATCAAATTTTTTTCATTATCTAATGTGGGAAGCTGCTTATTTGCCTCATTTGCTATATCTGGTTTGTTTTCCAATAATTCAGAGATTTGAATAAGTGAGTCAATTACTGTATTGCCAGTGACAAAAATACAATTTTCTGGCACTCCTTCCATCAGCAGATTATTTTTTGCTGAATTAGTTGGAGCAAACAAAATATCACAGATATTATCAGTAAGGTGGCGATTCATTTCTTCTGGCCATGGAGATAATTTGTTTCCTGTTCTTAACCCAGCTTCAACATGGCCAACTGGTATTTGTGCATAGAAAGAGGCAAGAGATGCCGCCAAAGTTGTAGTGGTATCTCCATGCACTAAGACCCTGTCCGGTTGAACCTCTTTCAATACATCTAATAACCCGTTCAAAACATTTGTTGTTATATGTGTCAAGTCTTGACCCTTTGCCATAATATCGAGGTCATAGAGAGGAGTAACAGAGAATAGATTCAAAACACCGTCTAACATAGTTCTATGTTGACCAGTAGTGCAGACTATAGATTGAAAAAAAGAGTTCTGCTCTAGGGCAGCAATAACGGGTGCCATTTTTATAGCTTCCGGTCGGGTCCCAAATACCGATAAAATTTTCATTCAGTTTCCTAAGCTCCGAGAGACAAATATATAACTTTAATTAAAGTATACTCTATTAACCAACTCATTCCTAATTGAGTCGTCTAGCTTCCTTTATAAATTTTTTCAAGGTGTTAGACGAGACTGCTCCAGGAATGATTTTATTACCGACTACGAAAGCAGGGGTCCCTCTTATGCCCAAATTTTCTGCTAAATCTCGGTTTTGTTTTATGGTTTGGGTAATCCAAGGTGAGTTAATTTCTAATTCCAGAGAATTTACGCTAATATTGATATCCTCTGCTATGTCATAAATATCATTGATTTTAAGGGAACCTCTATTTTGCATTAATTTTGTGTGAAACAAAAAATATTTATTTTTGCTTATCTTGTTAACTGCAAGAGCTGCTCTCGCTGCCATTTCTGATTGTTCGGATAAAATAGGCAGTTCTTTAAATACTACTTTTATTTTCTGATCTTCAGTTAAAATAGTATTTATTACTTCTAGGGATTTTCTACAATAGCCACATCTATAGTCAAAAAATTCAACTATGGTTAAGTCACTTGCTGGACTGCCAATGCTTGGGTCTTCAGGATTATTAATAAGTGATTCCCAGTATTTGTGTATCAGTTTTGCCTCATTCTTAGTCTTATTAGCTTGGGATCTTTTATGAAATTTCCTAAATGCATCTACAATTACTTGCGGATTT
This sequence comes from Alphaproteobacteria bacterium MarineAlpha3_Bin7, assembly GCA_002937995.1. Classification (GTDB taxonomy): domain Bacteria; phylum Pseudomonadota; class Alphaproteobacteria; order Rhodospirillales; family UBA2165. The sequence continues at coordinate 15,270 of PTLG01000010.1, forward strand.
TCTTGTAAAAATTGCTCAATCAGTGATTTAACTTCCTTTTTTTGTTCTGCGTTTAAGGTCTGAGTCAATACTGGACTGCTGGAGAATATAGCAAAGCATAAAACTAAGGCTTTGCTGACTCTAAAGAATTTAAATTTACTTGTTACATAGGCCATTCTATATCTCGTAAAAAAATTTTATTCTGTTCCAAAGATTTAATCCGCAATCGATTTATTGCTTATCTTATTACTCTCAAAATATCAGCGTCTCAATTTATTTTGTTTGGCAATTGCTATTATGTCATCCGCTCGAATCCATAATGTAGTTCCTTTCGAGGTTAATTTTTTTCCTCTCTTAGCTAACCGAATGGCATCATTCCACTTTCCTAACAATAGTGACTCCTCTGCTAAGGCTATCGATCCTTCGTTCATCTGGCCAATTTTACCGAGAGCTATAGCTAACTGGCGCCAGACAAAAGGTGATTTATGTTCTTTTTCTAATGCTAATTTTAAATTCTTTATCGCTTTTTCTATTAAAGTTTTCTCGCCAGACTCTATTTGGACCTTAGCTAAATCAGCTCTAACCAAATGAGTTTCTGGTAAAAGAGGGATTGCTTTTTCATAATAGGTAAGTGAACAAGTTAGTTTTCCGCTTTTAAAGCATATGTGAGCTTTTAATTCCTTAAAATAAGGGTCACTTGGATGATCTTCGATAAGATTATCAAGTATAGAATGCGCTACATCTATTTTAAGTTCTCTAAAATTAGCGATAGCACGAGCGTAACGAGCGTAAGCTTGGGTGTTTGACTTACCATAGATGCTATAAGTTTCACTAGGTTGTTTTGTAAAAGCTAAGATTTTAGCACGGATCCGAGAATATACTTTTTTGACCTGGATGGTAGCATTGGGTGGTGAATATTTTGTACTTTCTAAATGCCTTTTTACGTTTGTGATTCTGCTATTAGTGATAGGGTGAGTTCTTACATATGGGTCTTGATTGGTAGACATAAGTAATTCTTGGCCGCTTAGCTTTTCAAAGAATACTAGTAATCCCTCTGCGCTGTAACCAGAATTATTTAAATATTTTAATGCAGCAAAGTCAGCTGAACTTTCTTGGGCTCTACTGAAACTTAGTAGGTTCCTGTAGCCTACATGCTGGCCACCATGGATAAATGCCTGGCCTACTTGAGGGCTCCCTAGCAGAGCTGCAGCGCCACCAACAACTGCCCCTATGAGCGCCTCGTTCTTGGCTTTATTTTTTGCTGACAATATTCTGGATAAATGTCCTAGAGAGATGTGTGCTATTTCATGGGCAATGACGCCTACCAGTTGAGAGTAATCATCAGTTTTTATAATTAGTCCAGTGTTTAAAAATATATTTTGGCCACCAGAAACAAAGGCATTGAGACTTTCATCTTTAACTATATATATATTAACGCTAGTTCCATCTAGATTTGCTGCCCTCAATAATGGGCTTGATAAAAAACTTATGCCTTGTTCTATTTCTGTATCTCGTATAAGTGATAATTTTTTACTTTGAGCACTGTTAGCGTTACAGTAGATCGAGGCGTAGACAAAAAGAAGTAAGACTACAAAGATGAAATTTTTGGTTTTCATATTATTTGCTCATGTTTCTTGCATTAAAACTATTATTAGACGCCTTTTAGGTCAAATTATAAGGTTATCAGTGGTATTTGCGGTTGTGGGGTGCTCAGCTTATGACGATCCAGTATTACCAGAAGTTAAAAGTTTTTCTGGTGTATCTGGTGATGAGCCAAGGTCTGTAATTGAGGCGAGGCGGGTACTAAAAAGAGGAGGTACAGCAGCCGATGCGGCTACCGCTATGTATTTTGTCCTTTCAGTCAATCTTCCTTCCGCGGCAAGTCTTGGCGGTGGTGGTGTCTGTTTAGTATTCAGACCTAAATCTAAAAAAGAGGCTGAGAGTATAGAAGTTTTAGAGTTTTTTACCAAAGCTTCAATTGATAATTCTTTAAATTCAGTAAGACCAAGTGCAGTTCCAGGAAATCCTATGGGTATTTATGCTTTGCACTCAAGATATGGTCGATTGCAATGGGGCGAGTTAGTAATTGCTGGTGAGCGATTAGCTAGGTTTGGCTCAGAGATGTCATCAGTACTTTTACGAGATTACAAAGTAGTGGAAAATGCTCTTTTAGAGGATAAGGAAAGTCAGAAAATATTCCTAGGTAAAAATATGGAAAAACCTAGGGTAGGTGATGTTCTAGTTCAAACGGATTTAGCTAATTCCCTAAGTTTAATAAGGTCTAAGGGAGTAAAGTATTTCTATGGAGGGGAATTTGCTGAGAGATTGGTTAGGCAGGTGCGAAAAATTGGGGGCACACTGTCTTTAGAAGATTTGAGTAGTTATAAACCTAGATGGGTAAATACGGTATCAATGTATTTTGGGGGAGACTTTTTTAGAAAACATAGAGCCCATTTTGCACCTCCCCCAGCAACATCTGGTATAGTTAGGGCTCATATTCTTGGAATGCTGGAACGTAGCGGATCTTTAACCGACTCACAAAAGGAAAATGCATATCACCAGATGTTGCGTTCTTCGCAGATCGCATTTGGGAATAGAAACAAATGGATGAAACCTGACTTTACTTCAAACTTTAGTGAAAAAATATTATTATCTGAAAATTACATTGATGAACTGTGGAACATTGGAAATGGTCTGAAACATATTCCAACAAAGACTTTGTTTCCTAGCTCTCCTGCTAGGCCAGAAAACCCATCCGCCACCAGTTTCGTAATCGTTGATAAATGGGGTATGTCTGTATCCTGTGAATTTACCATGAATAATAATTTTGGGATTGGTAGAGTTGCACCTGGAACTGGTATTATGATGGCAGCGACGCCGCTGGGGGTCGGGCGTGGGTCGCTCTCCTTAGGACCCATGATGATTATTAATCAGCATTCAAGCCAACTTTTATTAGCGGCGTCTTCATCGGGTGGGGTAGCTTCTGCGACTAGTCTAGCGTGGGTTGTGGCTAATACTTATTTAACCAAAGAAGAACTGCGCAAATCTATGAATAAGGCGAGAGTGCACCACAGTGCTGTTCCTGACAAAGCCTATTTTGAGTCTGGTGTTGGAAAAAATATAAAATCCTCTCTCCAACAAAAAGGACATTACCTTGCAAGTACTAATTCTATCGGAAAGGTGAATATTATTTATTGCTCCGATGGTTTGCCAAGAGCTCCAGAGACTTGTGATGTGCAGACAGATAGTCGCGGAGATGGCATGTCACTAAGTATTATCGAACAAGATTAGCGAAAATTAAAATGGGTCAAGGGTCAAAACGAAGTCAAGTGTCACCCTTTATTGTTATGGATATAATGAGGGAGGCCAATGAACTCGAAGCCAAGGGGAAAAGTATTATACACATGGAGGTTGGACAGCCGAGTACTTCTGCCCCGCGCCAGGCACTAAGGACTGCTGGGAAAGTCTTGTTACAGGAGAGATTGGGTTATACCGAGGCTTTGGGTGATATAGATCTTCGTAAAAAGATTTCACAGTTTTATATTGCACGATATAATTTAGAAATAGATTTCAATAGAATAATAGTTACTACAGGTGCCTCTGGGGGGTTGCAGTTGGCATTTCTGAGTTTATTTGATGCAGGTGATCGGGTCGCCTTAACAGAGCCATGCTACCCTGGTTATAGGAATATGTTGAGTTCGATGAACATTGAAATAGAGAAGTTATCAATTGGCCCTGAATATGATTTTAGACTCAATGTTGAGGTTTTGGAAAAAATGTCTAACCGGATTGATGGTTTGATAATGTCAAGTCCAGGAAATCCGACTGGAAGTATGACAAAAGCTGAGCAACTTGAGTTGATAGTCAGTTGGTGCCAAGAAAACCAAGTGAAGCTGATATCAGATGAAATTTATCATGGAATTGAATATGAAGAGCCAGCGATAACAGCTGTTAATCTTGATAATGATTCCATAGTTATAAACAGTTTTTCAAAGTATTTTTCTATGACGGGTTGGCGTTTGGGATGGATGGTTGTGCCAGAAAATATGATTAGAACCATTGAGAGATTAGCGCAGAATTTATTTATTTCTCCTCCGACCATATCTCAATTGGCGGCCCTTGGTTCACTTGATTCTCTCGAGGAATTAAACCAAACAGTTGCTAGGTATAAAAAAAACAGAGAATTGATGATATCGCGCTTACCACAGTGTGGCCTTAGCAAGTTCGCTCCCATTGACGGAGCTTTTTATGCCTACGTAGATGTAAGTAATTTAGCTGATAATAGTGAAATTTTTTGTAGAGAGATGTTGAGAGAAATTGGTGTTGCCATAACACCTGGTATTGATTTTGATAGAGAAAACGGAATGAGATACGTAAGGTTTTGCTTTTCTGGTTTAACAGAAGAAATAAACGAAGCAATGAATAGGTTGAGTAATTGGCTTAACTAATTAAGTCAGGCCTATTCGATCAACTTTTGCCACCATCCAGTACGATTTTTTTGCTCTAATTCATTATTTTCCGCAGAGCCAACAATCGTAACATTCGACCCATTATTTTTATCTTTAGTAACATCTGAGGAGGGTTCTTTGGCCTGCACTGATGGTTTTTGTTTTACGGATCTTGTTTTATTTTCAATGTTTGTTTCAGAATTATTTTTATTTAAAGAACTAGAGCCCACTTCTTTTTTTGAAATGTCTTTCTTAGACCTAGACTTTCGCCTCCTGTTTTGCCCTTGTAGTTTTTGGGTTTCTTCGACAATATCGGTTTCTTGAGACTTATCCGATGTTTTTGCTTTATTATTTTCAAAATTGTTAGAGCTATGATTTGATTTTTCTTTATTTCTGCTCCTAGAGCGCTGTCTTCTTCGTTTTTTAGGAGGAGGTTTCTTTTCTAAATTTTCTTTTTCTCTGATATTTTCTTTCTGATCACCAGAATATAATTCAGTTTCATTATTTAGTTTTTCAATCTCAAAGTTTGGCGGAACTAGTGTGTCATCGTCCACTAAAAATAGTTTAAGCTCATATTTTTTTTCAATTTCCACTAGTGTATCCCTTTTTTGATTTAGGAGATATATTGCTGTGTTCCCTGGCACTCTTACTTTAACTGTTTCCCCCCTATACTTGGCTGTAGACTCCTCTATACCTCTCAGGATGTGAAGCACACTGGACTCAATTGACCTAACTGAACCGAGACCACCGCAATGGTGGCATGTAACGTTAGTTGTTTCAGAAATACTAGGGCGTAGACGTTGTCTAGAAAGCTCTAAAAGTCCAAAGGGACTAATGCGACCGATTTGAATCCGAGCCCTATCTCTTCGCATGGTTTCCTTCAATTTACGTTCAACAACTATTTGATTCTTATTTATTTCCATATCAATAAAATCAATAACTACCAGTCCTGCCAAGTCTCTAAGTCGTAATTGTCTAGCTATTTCTTCCGCAGCTTCAATATTGGTTCTAAGTGCTGTCTCTTCTATATTTCTGCCCCTGGTAGCTCTGCCGGAATTAACATCTATTGCAACCAATGCTTCAGTAGAGTTTATTACGACATAACCCCCAGATTTCAGTTTTACATTTTCACTGATCATTGACTCTAATTGACCTTCAACACTATATTTTGAGAAAATTGGAACCAATGAGTCCTTATAAGGCTGTACTTTTTTTGAATGGCTTGGAATCAATTTTTTCATCAAATCCTTGGCTGCTCTATAGCCTTCATCACCTTCCACAAGGATTTCGTCCATATCTCTTGAATACATGTCCCTAAGAGCTCTTTTAATAATATTAGTTTCCTCATGTATTAAGAAAGGAGCTGCTGACTCCATCGTTAGGTCACGAATATCGTTCCATAATTTTAATAAATATTCATAATCTCTTTTTATTTCTGCTTTACTCCGTTCAGCTCCTGCGGTTCTTACAATTACTGCCATACCGTCAGTAATATCAAGCTCAGAGACAATAGATTTGAGCCTCTTTCTGTCATTTCCGTTGCCGATACGTCTCGATATACCGCCACCCTTTCCTGAATTAGGCATCAAAACACAGTAGCGACCAGCCAAAGAAAGGTATGTACTTAATGCAGCACCCTTATTTCCTCGTTCTTCTTTCACCACCTGAATTAGTAAAATTTGCCTTCGTTTAATAACTTCTTGTATTTTGTAACGCCTAAATGTCTTATTTAGCCGGCGGGCCTCGACCTCATCGATACCATCACCACCAATAGTTTCTATCCCTTTCTTTGGTCGAGTGGAGTCAGAAGATTCGTCGGAGTAAGGCTCTTCCTGGTCTTGCTCAGAATTGTCATTTTCTTGTTCTATTATTTGTTCAGCTAAAAGCTGCTCTTTATCGGCAACTGGTATTTGATAATAATCAGGATGTATTTCACTAAAAGCTAGAAACCCATGCCTATTTCCACCATAGTCGACAAATGCTGCTTGCAATGAAGGTTCTACTCTAGTTACCTTTGCCAGGTATATATTGCCTTTTAGCTGCGGACGAGCGGAAGTTTCAACATCTAACTCTTCAAGCTGACTTCCATTTAATACGGCCACCCTCGTTTCTTCTGGGTGTGCCGAATCGATAAGCATTCGAACATTTTTCATCAAATTTCTTCAAACTCCCACTCTCAACAAAACCAAAATTAATTTTATTTATTGAGAGACTAATATATTTTGCAGTGTGAGATCGTAAAAAAAGAGCGGATAAAATTCTCCCTCCAATCAAACTAGAAAGTGCCCTCAAGCCTTTGTAGTATTTCAACAAATCTATAACTGCCATAAAATTTCCTAATATTTTTCAGGTGAAAATACAAAAAAACTAGTTATTACTAATACACCTAACAATCAATACTATTTCTAACAAGTTGCTCCGAAATCCAAAATTCCTTGTTACATTGTTAACATAGCGCTAGTAAAATCATTCGACAATCACTATTCCTTACTATTTAAGAAAAAAGGATAAATTCTGCGTTAATTAATGCTCACAATGCATAGGTTTTTTGAATATTGTATTTAAGTTGGGTTAGATAACTTGAAAGTTATGTACTTTAAAAAACAAAGTATTGGAATATCTCTACTCGTAACTTTAATGCTTTTTACATGTATTTGTGTTGGTTCAGTAGGAGCAAATAGTTCATCTATCTATGACATAAGAATTTCCTACGGTGATAAGGTCAGGGTTGTACTTGATCTATCTAAAAATATTCAGCCAAAAACGATTTATTTTATTACTAATCCTGACAGATTAGTAATTGATTTACCGTTCTTAAACTGGAGGGTAAAAAAAAATCTAAAACAACTTATTAAAAACCCAATAATCGGGCTCAGATATGGCCAATTTTCTTCTCATGTATTCCGAGTTGTTCTAGAGTTAAATTCCACATTTGTTCTAAAGAATTCATTTCATTTGCCGGGTTCTAAAACAAATTATAGGTATGATAGGGTTGTTATTGACTTAAGGCACGTAAGGAAATTATTACCTTTCAATCTTCCTGGCAGAAAGCCGGCAATAAACCATAGAAAAGTCGATAGGAAAATCGTAGTTGTATTGGACCCTGGTCATGGTGGCGTAGATCCAGGAGCTGTCTCACCCTCTGGTACAATGGAAAAAGATGTAGTTTTGAGAGCGGCAAAAATAATAGCGACAGTTTTGAACAAAACAGGTAAATATAAAGTTTATCTAACTAGAAATTCAGACAAACGTGTGCCTCTTAGGGTTAGATTTAAGATTGCACAGAAGCGCCGGGCAGGTGTATTTTTTTCTATTCATGCTGACTCAATAAAAGGATCTAAAGCAAGAGGGGTAGCTCTTTATACTTTATCTGCTAAAGGTTCTAATAAGGAGGCCTCTAGGTTGGCAAAAAAGGAAAATGCCTCAGAGAGGTTTTTTAATGAGACTCTCTCGGAACAATATAAATCATCAGACCGTGATTTAAAGAAAATATTGGATGACCTTGGCCCAAAAGGATTTTCCATGGCATTAGTAGATGAACGAAGAATGTCTCAAAAGTTGTCCAGATCCTTAGACTCTGAGCTCAGGAAGGTGGTTAGAATGTTGCCTAATAGCAAGCGCTCAGCTAATTTTCAGGTTTTAAAGTCACCTGACCATCCATCTATATTGATTGAATTAGGTTTTTTATCTAATCCTAAGGACGAGAAGTTGTTACTTAGTAGAGGATATTTTATAAAAATTGCTACTGCTCTAGCACTAGGGTTAGATCGTTTTTGTTATAGAGGAGTAGAGGCTTGTACTCCTAACCAGGACAGGCAAGCTAATGAGGTGGAAAATTAAGCCTAAAAATTAAGTTTGCCATAAATAGGCCACAATTTTATCTTCTCATGGGAAGTGTTTCATAGTTTTTCTATCGGCACTAGTTGGTATAGTTGTAATTTTTTAGGTCGTAGGTTTGATGCTCAAGACTTTCACTATATATTTTGGCTCATTTATGATTCTTCTAGTGAGTTTGCTTGGAACTGGTTTGTATATTTTTTACACCTTTGGAAGAGGGCTCCCAGATTATACACATCTCAAGGAATACGAACCAGCCGTAATGACTAGAGTTCAGGCTGGAGATGGTCGTTTGCTTGTAGAGTATGCCGTTGAACAGCGTGTTTTTGTTCCTATTTCAGCGATTCCTAAATCATTAGTAACAGCATTTTTAGCTGCGGAGGATAAAAATTTTTATTATCATCCAGGGCTTGATCCAGTCGGGATAATGCGGGCTATTATTGTAAATATAAGTAATTATGCCCAAGGGCGTCGGTTGGTTGGGGCATCTACAATTACCCAGCAGGTAGCTAAGAATTTTCTGTTAACTTCCGATGTCACCTTTAAACGCAAAATAAAGGAAGCGATTTTGGCTATCCGAATTGAAAGAGTGCTTTCAAAGGAAAGGATACTTGAACTATATTTGAATGAGATATACTTGGGCTTTGGTTCTTATGGTGTTGCTGCTGCAGCTCTCAATTACTTTAATAAATCTTTAGATGAACTAACAATCTCAGAGTGTGCTTTTATAGCGGCTCTGCCCAAAGCACCTAATAACTATAATCCTTTAAAATACCCAAAAAATGCCAAAGCGCGTCGTAACTGGGTGATAAAAAGAATGCTTGAAGATCGCGTGATAACCCCATCAGAAGCTAGAGAGTATAGTGATAGCAATTTAGTGGTTCGGCAGAGGGATAAAACAGAATATGTACAAGCAAAGTATTTTGCGGAGCTAGTCAGGCGGAAATTGGTAACAAGGTATGGGGAAAAAAAATTGTATAAAGGAGGATTATATGTTCGTACCACTTTAAATCCTAATTATCAAAGGATTGCCCTCCGCTCTCTAAAAGAAGGTTTAGAAGCTTATGATATGAGACATGGGTGGAAAGGGCCTGTTACAACAATTTCTGCTAATAAATTTTGGTTGAAGCAACTAGCTCTAATTGAGCTGCCAAAGGGTATGGGCGATTGGAATTCGGCAGTTGTATTGTCGGTTAAGAATGATAGGGCAAAAATCGGCGTCGACAATGGAACCATTGGTTACATACCTCTTTCTCAACTAATGTGGGCAAGGAGTTGGGAAAATGGAGAGAAGCTAGGTCCCAAAATTAGAAGAGTTAGTGATGTTCTGAAAAAGGGTGATGTTATATTGGTAGAAAAACATAGTTCTTTGGAGAAAAACGTTAGTGCGTCTATAGCCTATAGCCTGCGTCAAATTCCGGAGATAGAGGGCGCAATGGTAGCTATGGACCCCCATACTGGGAGGGTCTTAGCGATGGTGGGCGGATACGACTACGATAAAAGTGAATTTAATAGGGCTGTAGATGCTTTAAGACAGCCAGGTTCTGCATTTAAACCTTTTGTTTATTTAGCTGCGTTGGATAGGGGTTTTACTCCGTCCACACTGATTCTTGATGCTCCTTTTGTTATAGATCAAGGTCCTGGGTTGCCCAAGTGGCGACCCGCTAATTATACGAAAAAATTTTATGGACCAAGTACCATGCGGCTTGGGATTGAAAAATCGAGAAATCTGATGACTGTCCGTTTGGCCCAAACTGTTGGGATTGAAACAATTATAAAATATGCTCGGAAATTTAATATTCTTGATAATTCTCCGCTTGGTTTATCGGTATCTCTGGGAGCTGTTGAGACCTCTCTCTTAAGGTTAACGAACGCTTATGCTATGTTGGTTAACGGAGGGAAAGAGATTAAGCCTACACTTATAGACAGGATTCAGGATAGGCATGGGAAAACAGTATTTAAACATGACAATAGGGTTTGCCCTGGCTGTCAATGGGAATTTTGGACAAATCAACCTGTACCCAAAATCCCAGATATTCGGGCGATACTAACTGATAGATCAAGTGCTTTTCAGATGGTTTCGATGCTAAAAGGCGCGATCGAGAGGGGAACAGGTAGGAGCATTAGTGACCTAGGTAAGCCATTAGCAGGTAAGACTGGAACTACGAATAAATCTTTGGATACATGGTTTTTAGGATTTTCACCTGATTTGGTGGTAGGGGTATTTGTGGGTTTTGATCAACCAAGAAGTCTTGGTGATAGGGAACAAGGTGCTAGTGTCGCTGCCCCAATATTTAAAAAGTTTATGAGAGAAGCTCTCTCTGATAAACCTGGAATACCGTTCAGGACTCCTCCCGATATAAGGTTAGTTAGAGTAAACGCGTCCACTGGAAAACCAGCGTTAGCAGGAGAAACTAAGGGAATAATTCTAGAGGCGTTTAAGAAAACTAACTTTTCCTCTCAAATAGGAGTTGTAATAGAAAAAAGGCGCGAGTTTAATCCAAAAAATACAATTAGCCCCGATGGAACGGGTGGTCTTTATTAGGAATAAAAAATCATACGTTAATGGAAACTTTGTGCTAATAATTATTAAGTGTATTGGGCTAACTTTGATTAATTTTGAGAGAATAAAGCTTGGCTAGCACGGAAACAACTCTACTAATTGATTCTATTCGGCAGTCAATTGATCTGCTGAGGAGGCGTCTTTGACTATGAGGCTGCGGTATCTAGAGTTCAAGAATTAGATTCTTTGACAGAAAATCCAAAATTTTGGCAAGACAAAGCTAAAGCGCAGGAGCTAATGAGAGAACGTAACCAATTAGACTCAAGCATTAAATCTATTAGATCAATCGAACATGAATTTCATGAAAGTATTGAATTACTCGAGCTGGGTGATAATGAGGGTGATACTGTAATTGTAGCAGAGGCAGAACAATTGCTTTACAATTTACAGAATCAGGTTGATAGGGAGAAAATTAAAGCACTTCTCTCAGGTGAGTCAGATCATAATGATTGCTACTTAGAAATTCATTCGGGAGCCGGTGGGACCGAAGCCCAAGACTGGGCGCAAATGCTTCAGCGTATGTATATGAGGTGGTGTGAAAAAAAGAATTATAGTCTGGAGTTTTTAGAAGAAAGTGCTGGAGAAGAGGCTGGAATTAAGTCCTGTACAATTCGAGTGTGTGGCCAAGATGCATATGGATGGTTGAAGGCAGAGAGTGGGGTGCATAGACTCGTTAGAATTTCTCCATTTGACTCAGGTGCAAGGCGACACACAAGCTTTGCTTCTGTGGGTATTTTCCCAGTAATTGACGAAAATATTGAAGTAAAAATTGATGACAAGGATTTAAGAATAGATACCTATCGGGCATCTGGTGCTGGTGGTCAACATGTAAATAAAACAGACTCAGCTGTTCGAATTACTCACATAGCACTAGGAATAGTCGTTCAGTGTCAGACTGATCGATCTCAACATCGAAATAGAGCAACAGCATTCGACATGTTGAGAGCAAAAATATATGAGGTTGAAAAACAAAAAAGGGAAGAACAGGCTCAAGCAACACGTGATGCAAAGACAGATATCGGTTGGGGACATCAAATTAGATCTTACGTCATGCAACCTTATCAATTAGTTAAAGATTTACGAACCAATTCTGAAACATCAAATGTACAATCTGTTTTAGATGGCGATCTTGACCGATTTTTAGTTGAAGCTCTTGCTGATCAGGCGATCGACAAATAGTTAGACAATTATTTAGGGAACAATTTCAACAGACCTTATTCGTTAAAAGTACATCAAAAAATTATTAAGTTTATAATTATAATCGTAGCAGAAAATGGAAAATAATAACGTACCAGAACCTGAATTAAGACCTAAACCTATATTAAATAAACTAATTTTATTTGGTTCTGTTATTGTCATAACATTAGTGAGTTTCTTAGCCATATTCATATGGCGTTTAGCGCAGGGCCCTTTATCAGTATCTTTTTTAACGCCTTACTTTGAGGAAGTGCTTTCAAATAGCGAGGAGGGGTACAAAGCACAGCTTAACGAAACATCGCTAACATGGGACACCAATAATTCACTCTTGGGTTTGAAATTAAAGGGTATAAAGATTGAAGATTCCAGTAGCAATGTCGTTGCCAATATTCC
>PTLG01000100.1 GCA_002937995.1 Alphaproteobacteria bacterium MarineAlpha3_Bin7
AAAAAATAAAACCCTCGCCATAGGATCGAATAAAGTCACACAAAGAGTTTGATGCTGCAATATAACCCCCTATTACACCAAAAGCTTTTGCTAGAGTACCTTGAATAATATCGACTTTTTCAGAAATATTTTCCATCTCACAAATTCCACCACCACTTTTTCCATAAAGTCCAACTGCGTGAACTTCATCAATAAAAGTAAGAGCGTTATAATCCTCTGCTATTTGAAGTATGTCCCTTACTGGGGCAATATCTCCATCCATTGAATATACGGACTCAAAAGCAATTATTATAGGTCTATCTTTCCCTATTTGCCTAATTTTGGCCTCCAAATCAGAGACATCATTATGTTCAAAAATTACTTTCTCACATCTTGCATATTTGACACCAGCTATCATGGAGTTATGATTCATAGAGTCAGATAGTATTACACAGTTAGGTAACATTTTTCCCAAAGTACTTAGGGTTGTGAGGTTAGCTACATATCCAGACGTAAAGATTAAGCCTGATTCTTTTCCGTGCAAATGAGCTAATTCTTTTTCAAGCAAAATATGGTAATGATTAGTACCTGAAATATTTCTTGTTCCACCTGCTCCTGCACCACTCCTGTCTAGAGCATCATGGCAAGCCTTAATAACTGATGGATTTTGACCCATACCCAAATAGTCATTCGAACACCAAACAGTAATATCTTGGGTACCTGTACTTTGGTGGTTTAATGCTTCTGGAAATTCTCCAGATTTTCTCTCAAGATCTGCAAATACTCTGTACCTGCCCTCAATCTTAAGTTCCTCAACCTTATCAGAGAAAAATTTATTATATTCCATTAAATTACTGCCCTGGGTCGCTAATTAACAATCTTTCCCGAAATATGTAACGTGTGCCTATAAATGTCCAAAAACACATAATTGCCAAGCTTTTTTTATTGTAATAATAGTTGACGTTTAATTATTTTATTACTTTACGTCAAAGGTATATAAGTATTATGGGTCAATCTCTGCCATAGTCATCGTCAAACCTCTCTATATCAGCCTCTTCCAAACGCTCTCCCGTTTGAATCTCAATTAACCTAAGTGCTGTATCAGTATTGTTTTCTAGTCTATGTTTTTCCGTAGAAGGAATAAAAGTAGATTCATTTTCGGATAAAGAAAAATTTTTCCCCCCACAAGTAACTTTTGCTGTTCCTAGAATAACTATCCAGTGCTCAGCCCTATATTTGTGCCTTTGGAGGCTAATTTTGGAATGAGGATTTAGATGTATTATTTTAACTTTAAATTGCTCTCCTTCATCTATGGTTTGAAACCAACCCCAAGGCCGAAAAACCTTGGTGTGAAGGGAGTGGAGCTCTGATCCGGTATTTTCAAGTTTATCTACAATCTCCCTCAATTCCTGGGCACAGTCTTTATTAGCAACTAAAATAGCGTCCCTCATTGCTATAATAATTAGATTACTGATTCCCAGTGTAGCAATCGACTGATGTTCCGACCTTATATAGGAGTTACTTGTGGAGTTAGATATGATATCTCCAATAAGCACGTTATTATTGGTATCCTTTTCTGAAATTTCCCAAAGAGTCTCCCAAGAGCCCACATCACTCCAATTCATATCAACTCGAACCACAGATGCTCTATCGGTATGTTCCATCACCGCATAATCTATAGAAATACTAGGCGATTGAAAAAAAGATTTTGGATCTAAACGCATAAAATCGAGGTCTGTTTTCTTATTTTGTACAGCTTTGCTAACATATTTTACAACGTCAGGTTGGAATTTTCTTAGTTGTTCAATATAAGTGTCGCTTTTGAACATAAAAATACCTGTGTTCCAAAGATAATTATCTGATTTAGCTATTTTATTAGCTAAATTATTACTAGGTTTTTCAACAAAATTTGTAACATCGTATGAGGCAGAGGTATCTCTAAGCTCTCTTCCCAGTTTAATATAACCAAATCCAGTTTCCACCTTTCTTATTTTCTCGCCGAACATTACTAGTTTGCCAAGTTCAGCAGGCTTTAGAGCTAATTGGCAGGCTTTAGTAAATTTCGATGTATCTCCAATTGAATGGTCTGATGGCAGCACTAAAATGATATCACTTTCCAACAAATTTTTTACGCAAGCTACAGCGGCCATAATTGCTGGAGCTGTATTCCTTCCATGAGGTTCCAAAATAATGGCGCTAGGATTTACACCTATTTCGCTCAGTTGCTGCGCCACAATAAATCTATGTTCATCATTACAAATTATTACTGGGTTATAAAATTCTGATCCCGTAACGCGCAAAACTGTCTCTTGTAGTAGACTCTTTCCACCCATTAGAGTTTGCAACTGTTTTGGATACATGGCCCGCGATAAGGGCCATAACCTTTTACCAAAACCACCAGAAAGGATAACCGGAACAATCTTTTTGTTTTTCATGATAGGTTGTTCTACCATTTGAATGTATACATGTATACAAACGAAAAAGAGAATTCAAAGTATATTATATTTGTGCGAAATAGGACCCTAGGCGGAAAATTTACTTAAATTTATTAAAGTCACATATCAAATAAAAACAATATAATTACGACTTTAGTTACTTTTCTCCTTCCAATAGTCCCTCAGCAATCTGTATATTAATATTTATTAGACTATCAAAAATTTCTTCCGTGGGCTCACCAAGGCCCTTTGTAGTCTGCTTATCAACAAAAATACTCAAGCTCATTAAATTTGCTTTAAGTTCATCAGGCAATTTATTGGTCTCTTCAGAAACATCAGCCTGTATAATAGACCACAGCAACTGGTTGTAAGTCAGAGCCTTCTCACATGCCTCACTGTCGTCTACATTCTGCCGAGCCTGGTCAAGCACATAAGCCGCTTGAGACAAGGCAGCTGCATCCATCTCGCGCTTATTATCAAACTTCAACTTCGAATCTTCACCCATATGCTACCCCTAATTGCGAAGTTAACTTAGTAGTGTTACCACTCTTTAATTACTTATCCGCACTCAAGAAATATAACGCATTTGACCATGGACTTGCAATCAAAGTTGCAATACAAACATATCAGTAAAATTTATAATAGGAAACTTTAGTGAATTCTTGCGACTATAATTGAGCATTGGAATTAAATATTAACACTGGAATTTTTAGGAATATATAATCAATAAAGGCTGGTTTTCTGGGGTTTTTAAAGTTTTTTTTGGTGCTCTATTCTTGTTTAAATTAAGAAATAGATGGTAAAATATAAAAAGTTTTATAAAAAATACCTCTTGTTTGGGGTTAAAACTTAATTTTTGTTACCAGTAACTACTACAACTATGCTGCTTATTTTGTGGCAACTCGATTCGTTTTGATGAGAATCACTAAATACATTATTTTGTAATTAAGAGTGATTGTTTGAACTAGATGTAGTACTTGTATTTCAAACCATTCAGATATATATGAAATCATTCGGATATAATTTATCAAGATTTTAGTTGAGTTGTCAGCTCAACTTTTAACAATTTGGAGTTTGTTTAGCAAGTAGGGGATTTACGTGAGACATTTTGAAATTATCGTTACAATAGTGGTTGTCATATTTTTTTCATCTAACAGTGTTTGGGCTGCAGGAAAACCTGAAACTAATGACGCTACAGCTAGCAAAACTGCTTCTTTTTTTAAGCAGGCCGTTGCTAAGGTAAATCGGGGTGAGTATAGCACAGCATTGATTGACTTGAAAAAAATCGTTAGAGATGAGCCAAGAAACGCAGATGCACACAATTATATTGGCTTTTGCTATAGAAAAAGTGGACAGTTAAAAGATGCTCAGGCTGCCTATAATAAAGTTTTTGCAATAAATCCTGAACATAGAGGTGCTTTAGAATATCAAGGCGAACTATTTTTAAAACTGGGGGATTTAAAGTCTGCAAAAAGAAACCTGGAGAAGCTAATTAAAATATGTGGGAGAGAATGTAAGGAGTCTTCTGAATTAGAAAGAGCTATTTCGGGTTTTATGGCTTCTAATTAAAATAAATTTTAGCGCAGTGTAGCTATTTTATTTGCCCCCATTTTTTTTTGACCAATTCGTCGGGTTTTCTAGGAATTCTTGCACTTGATCAATACTTTCAGCATTGAATAAACTATCATTTTTTGCGACCTCGAGAACATCCCACCAATCACAAAGATAATGTAAATTTACATTGAGTTTATTCATGTTTTGTTTCGTTCCAGGAAAAACCCCGTAGTAGAATATAACAAAGAGATCGGTAACGATTGCACCCGCTTCTCTCAAGGCATTTACAAAAACTACCTTACTTCCGCCATCAGTGGCTAAATCCTCAACTAATAAAACCCTATCATTTTTTTTAAGGTCACCCTCAATCTGGGACATTCTTGCAAAGCCTTTGGGCTTTTTTCTGATATATAGCATGGGTTTTGAAACCAAATCAGATACCCAAGCTGCATAGGGTATCCCAGCAGTTTCTCCACCAGCAACTAGGTCATATTCGCTTATTTTCTCATTAATCAAATCTATTGCCAGATTTAGAATAGCCCTTCGCTCAGTTATATGGGAAATAACTTTGCGGCAATCAATATAAACCGGGCTTGCCCATCCCGCCGTGAGTATATAGGGGGTTCTGGGTCTAAAGTTAATTGCACCTATATCTAGAAGATATCTCGCAACATTTTGTCCAGTCGCACTTAAAGTCAATTTTTTCTCAGAATTTACCATTTGTAAGCTCTATAGTGTATAATTTAAACAAGGTAATTACTCAATTTTATTTAGGGGTTGTGTTTGACCTAATACAAAAGAATTTCCCATTGTTTATCTTAAAGGGGAAAAAGTAAATAAGCTATTTGGTAATTGTTTAGAGCGGGAAAGTATAAAATTTGCAGCTTCAAGATACGTCAGATCACATGGTAACGGAGGACTTGTTCAGTGCGGCAAAAAATTTCCATGCCGAGGGAGATATCCGGTCAGCCGAGAAACACTATAAACAGGTTTTAAGATTGGATCCTAGTAATTCTAATGCACTTTATCTCCTCGCTGTACTACTTCACGAGAACGGCAGAAGTATAAGAGCTTTAAGTTTGCTACGGAAAGGACTTGATGCAGTCAGTGATCCGGTGCCGTTATTTAATTTGTGTTCAACAATACTTAATACCGTTGGTAATTGGGATGAGGCCGAAGAGGCCGCGAGAAAAGCGATCAAGATCGATCCTACTAATTCTGAAACTTGGCTCAACTTGGCAAGAAGTTTAGCCTATAAAAAAGAATTTAAAGAATCGCAGGACTCATATATTAAACATACACAACTCTCACCCAAGAGTTCAACAGGATTTTGTGAATTAGCTACAGTTTTCAACGCTTCTGGTAATTTCGTTAGTGCGGTAAAAGCGGCGGAGAGCGCAACGACACTTAACCCTTACTCAGCTAAGGCTTATAACAGTCTTGGGGTGGCAGAATTTAGTTTGGGTAATTTAGAGAACGCCAGAAGAAGTTTTTTTAAAGCAAATAAAATTAATCAAAATGACCCCCAAATATCTGCCAATCTATCCTCCGTATACTATGCCCAAGGTTTGCATACGAAGGCTATAAAAATACTTGAAGATATCGTGGAGCTGGATCCAAACAATAAGTTTGTTATCTTAACTTTAGGGATTTATTTTTCTGAAATTGGCGAGAAAAAAAAATCGCTTTATCATTTTAAAAAACTTTTGGAATTAGATGAAAATAATATTGACGGGTATTATGGGTTAGCCAGCTCTGGTACAATTTGTCTTACTGAAAAACAAATTGAGAGAATGATACAGCTTGCTGAGAGTTCTTCAATATTGCTGAGGGATAAGATGAAACTTAATTTTGGGGTAGGTTATCAATTAGATTTACAAAAAAATTATGATCGAGCTTTTTCTTTTTTTAAAAAAGCTAATGAATTAGTGAGAGAAGATAATACAAAGCTTTATAATAAATATGATTGTTTAAAGCAGGAAGAATTATTTAAGGAGATAAAATCTAATTTTACTGAAGGATTTTTTAGAGATAGGGAGGATTATGGACTTATAACAGACCGGTTAATTTTTATAATTGGTATGCCACGTTCTGGAACTTCCCTTATAGAAAAAATAGTTGGTTCTCATAGGAATGTTTTTGGGGCGGGCGAGCGTGAGGAAATTAGCAAGGCCGTAAATAATTTAGTGGCAAATTACGGAAAAAAAGACCAGTATGCAAAATGTGCTAGCTTATTAGACAAAAGGGCTATTCGGGAGGCTGCTGAATTTTATTTAGAGTCATTAACAAGAACGACTAACAGTCAGTTTGTTTGTGATAAAATGCCACTAAATTTTATTCATTTAGGATTTATCTATTTAATGTTTCCAAATGCCAAGGTGATTCATTGTAAAAGAGATTTTAGGGATATAGCCTTATCTTGTTACTTTCAAAATTTTTCTCATCCTTATCCATGGAGTTACAATTTCACTGATATTCAACACTATTTAAGTATTTATTCTGACCTTATGAGTCATTGGAAAAAGGTTTTGCCAATGGACATAATAGAGACAGGGTATGAGGAGTTGATTGATGATTTTGAAAATAATGTCCGAATATTGTTAGGTTCTTTGAATTTGCCATGGGATAATTCTTGTCTGGAATTTTATAAATCAGAGGGTGTGGTTCAAACAGCCTCTAAATGGCAGGTTCGAGAGCCAATAAATTCTGGTTCGGTAAGCAAATGGAAAAAATATGAAAAACATTTACCTTCAGAACTAATAAGCGCTTACCCTAAGTAAGACCAATTCAGTTTGTTAAGTAAGGTTGTTGTTTTTTAAAATGTAACCCTCTGATGTTAAATCATCGAAATAAGTATAGATCTGAGGGTGATTTATTGGGAGACCGGTTCTATCAATATTAATATTACTCTCAGCTACGTAGGTCTCAATCTCGCTGTTGTTAACAATTACATAATACCAAGGCTGTTCTTTGCTAGGTTTTGACTTGGCCATTTTAAGGTACCATTCCTCTGTTCCAGAATAAGATAAATCAACGTCTATGATTACACCGCGATAGTTAAACCGCTTATGATTTATTATTTGACCTATATAGAATTTAGTCTCGGAAAACTGCACAGCTTTTATCCTAACCTCTAGTGTACTTTTAATTAAGACTCATGAACAAACTAAAAATAGCTGGGGATTGTTCTCAATCGTTGAGCAAAATGTAAACCCCTGCTAAAACAGAAACTAACTTTATTTTTTTATCGCTTTCAAGATTAAATTTTGTTTAGGTTATTAAGGAACATATAGAATGCCTAGAGTCTGGGTAATAAAAGACAAGCGAGAGGGCACTGGGAATCAGGCTATTAGCTTAGCAGATGCTTTGGGTTACGAATATGAAATAAAGGAACTTGACTCATCCCCTTTTGCAAAATTACCTAATTTTTTATTAGGCAATTCCTTGCTATCGATTTCGGAAACTTGCAAGGATACATTTCTGCCCCCTTGGCCAGAAATTGTCATTTCTGCTGGTCGAAGAGCTGCTCTGATTTCTAGGTACATTAAGATAAAGTCCCAGGGGGGGGCTTTTATATGCCAAATAATGCACCCTGGTTATACGCTAAATAAAATTTACGACATGATCATTTTACCGAATCATGATGAGCGCCAGGGAAAAAATATAGTTAATTTCACAGGGTCGCCTAATCGAATTACAAAAGAAATATTGATTAAAGCTAAGGATTTATGGCGCAGTAAATTTAATAGTTTAGAGAGACCGATCACAAGTCTAATCTTGGGGGGGTCAAACAAATATATGAAATTTGGTGAATTTGAAGCGCAGGACTTTTCAAAAAAAATTACGAGAATGCACGGTAGATTGGAGGGTTCAATAGTCTTCACAACAAGCCGAAGAACAGGAAAAATCGGTAAAACTATATCTGACCAGCTCAGGGGTGAAGGATGCAAACCTAGTTTAGAATATTTTTGGGGAGCGGGAGGAGATAACCCCTATATGGGAATCCTTGCATATTCAGACTATCTGGTTGTTAGTGGAGATTCAATAAGTATGCTGAGTGAGGCCTGTGCTTCGCCGGGAGGTGTGTACATCTATGTGCCTCCAAATTTTAATAGTAAGAAACATAAAAGGTACCATGAGGAATTGTATAGGTTAGGTGCTGCAAAACCCCTTAAAGGTGTCTTTAGCGATTGGGATCCTTACAATTTCAACCCAACATTTGATATGGCTGAAGAGGTAAAAAAAAGATATCATTTGGTGCTTAATTGTAAGTAATGGGTATGCTGGAAAAGCATCCAATTATGATTTTGTCATAAAGTTAAATTATTGGTTGCTCTAATTAAAAGTTTGAACAAATATAAGCTATGGCAGATACACCTAGTACAGATAACCAGTTTCATACTGGCTTTGATAATAGTATGGGAAACTTAGCTGACCATTTTTTAAATTGTGCCAAGCTTGGCCGTTATCTTACTGTTGAATCGGGTTCCCGGTTTATAATCACTGATGATTTTAGGGGCGGCTCGGTTTTATCCGAAGCAGCCGCTATGGCAGCTATCTATTCAAAAGACCAATTGGTGGCGGAAGCAGCTCTGCTGCCCTTGAGCCAGTCAATACCTATTATGAGTATTGAGAGTAGAGATAAATATGAACGGCTTTTTCATCTCATCGAGGAGCAGACCCTAGATGCTGGTATAAAAGATGTTGCTGGAAGTCTAATTCGCTCGAGGTTTCGGGCTGCTGAAATAAGGGCTTTAGAAGCTGAGTTAGGAAATAAGATTAGCCCAGCTCGAATTAGATATCGTGATTTTTTACTTGTCGTAAAGCAGCTGATGGATAAGGAGATAATAGAGAAATCATTCTTGGACGAATTTCGCCAATTTACCCAGGATGTAGCGGGAAAATTAGACTTTGGTATTTATAGTTTCTGCCTGGATAGTATTTTTTCTAGTCAAAGAATTTCCGATACCATAAAGAAGTTACTTGCGCTAGAGTTGCTAAACTATCCGACTTTGATTCGCCGTGAATTGATAAGTAATATTTTTGCCCTACCGGGACAATCGCAGGAAATAGTTAGCTTTATTTCCAACATGTTGGATCAGTATTTAAATGTTGAAACGGTGGTGGAAATAAAGCTTCTTAAGGACTTAAAGTTACACAGGTTTTCTATGCAGCAGGTCAACGAACTTGTAGAAAACACAAGTTCTCAATAGTCTATTTTTACTGTTATTTTTCTGTCACTTAATCATCGGCAGTTTGGAATACTTTTTGTTCTCCGTGGCCAGGGAAACCACCACGTACAGAACCGGATTTGATTTCTCTAAAGAAGGGCCTAAAGCCAGGGCTCAGTTCTCGGTTGTTTTTAGGTGAAAACCATAGCCTCAAGAGATGGCGTTTCATCATTGGGTCGGCATAGTCTTCAAACTCTGTTCTTGTGTGGAGAGTAACAAAATTATTGAGAAATTGAATGTCTCCAGGTTCGAACATCATGGTCAATT
>PTLG01000101.1 GCA_002937995.1 Alphaproteobacteria bacterium MarineAlpha3_Bin7
TGGGCGGTTCAAAGCGGAAATTTGCATCGGTTGGGGACTTGATTGTCGTATCTGTAAAGGAAGCAATACCAAGGGGCAAGGTCAAAAAAGGGGAAATTCATAGAGCGGTCGTTGTTAGGACTTCCAAAGAAGTGAGAAGAGATGATGGAAGCGCTATAAGATTTGATACCAATGCGGCTGTTTTAATTGATCCGCAAAATGAGCCAATTGGAACAAGAATATTTGGACCTGTAACTAGAGAACTTCGTGGAAAGCATTATATGAAAATTATTTCCCTCGCACCGGAGGTTTTGTGATGGTAGCAAGGTTAAAAAAAGGAGACACCGTCGCAGTTATTAGTGGGAAAGATAGGGGCAAGACAGGAGAAATTGTCAGACTATTAAAGGCACAGGGTAGGGCTATAGTACAGGGGGTTAACTTAGCCAAGAGACATACGGCAGCTTCGCAAGCAGGCCCCGGGGGGATAGTTGATAAGGAAATTAGTATACATTTATCAAATCTTTCCCACGTTGACCCAGGCGATAAGAAGCCAACACGTGTGGGTATAAAGACCTTAGATGATGGCAAGAGAGTTCGTTATGCTAAACGCTCTGGTGAAGTTATTGATTTGTAGGTGCAGGATATGACGAGACTTCAAGAATATTTTAACTCAGAAATCAAGCCCTCTCTCAAGGAGCAATTGGGTTATAATAATATTATGCAGGTCCCAAAAGTTGATAAAATAGTCCTTAACATGGGTATTGGTGAAGCTGCCCAAGATAAGAAGAAAATTGAATCAGCGTTAGAGGAAATGAGCCTTATATCTGGTCAAAAACCAGTTGCTACCAAAGCTAGAAACTCAATTGCTGGATTTAAGTTGAGGGAGGGAATGGTTATAGGTTGTAAGGTTACACTGCGTGGTGACAGAATGTATGAGTTTCTAGATAGACTGGTTAACGTTGCCTTGCCAAGAGTTCGAGATTTTAGAGGTATTTCGCCAAAGAGTTTTGATGGAAGGGGAAATTTTTCCCTTGGAATAAAAGAGCAGATTATTTTTCCAGAGATAAATTATGACCGTGTAGGACAGATTAGGGGGTTGGATATCGTTATTTGTACTACAGCAAGCTCAGATATGGAGGCGTTAGAGTTGCTAAAACAATTTAATATGCCTTTCAATAATTAAAAAAATGGAGAGACTTTGTGGCTAAGAAAAGTGTAATTCAGAGAAATATTAAACGAAAGAAATTAGTAAATAGATATGCTAAGAAGAGAGCTGCACTTAAGTTGCTATGTAAGGATCCCACTATAAGCCCAGAGGAGCGATTTAATAACTTTATGAAACTGGCTAGCCTTCCGCGAAATTCCTCAGCTACCAGAGTAAGGTTAAGATGTGAAGTTTCTGGCAGGGGGCGCGGTAATTATCGTAAATTCCGTTTATCCAGGATAGCTTTGAGAGAGTTAGCTTCAGCTGGGCAAATCCCTGGTATGGTTAAATCAAGTTGGTAGGAGGGGCAATTAAATGTCAATGAGTGATCCAGTGGCAGATTTGTTAACTCGAATTAGGAATGGACAAAGAGCTGGGAAAGACTCCGTTACCACGCCTGGTTCTAGGATGCGTGAAAATGTTCTCGGAGTTCTTGAGCGCGAAGGTTATATAAGAGGGTTTGAGAAGTCCAATATTCGAGATGGTATAGATGAAATCAAGATTGAATTAAAATATTACGATGGTAGGCCAGTGATCAGAGAAATTAACCGTGTTTCTAGGCCTGGATGTAGAATTTATTCAAAGATCAGAGACCTGCCAAAAGTTTATGATGGCTTGGGTATATCAATTCTTTCGACACCGCGAGGGGTTTTATCAGATGCAGAAGCCAGAGAGGCTAATGTTGGTGGAGAAATATTGTGCAGTGTATTTTAGTAGTGAATAATCTGAGAGGGCATTATGTCTAGAATAGGGTCAAGCGCCATAAAAGTACCAGATGGTGTGCAGGTTGAACTCTCTGGCCAGGAGCTGAAGGCAAAAGGAAAGATGGGTGAGTTAAGCCTTATGTTCTGTTCAGAGGTTCTACCCAAAATTGATGGGGAGTCAATATTATTGAAGCCTCTTGAAGATACAAAAAAGTGTAGGCAATTGTGGGGTACATTTAGGAGTCTTGCAGATAATCTTGTGCAAGGTGTTAATGAGGGGTTTACTCGTGAATTGGATATTAACGGTGTGGGGTATAGAGCTTCAGTTCAAGGAAAAAAACTAAATCTGCAGTTAGGGTATAGCCACGACGTCATTTTTGATATTCCAGATGGTGTAAAAATTGAGTGCCCATCGCAAACAGAAATAATTATTACTGCAGCAGATAAGCAATTATTAGGTAGTGTAGCTGCTAAGATAAGATCTTTTAGGCCACCTGAACCATACAAAGGTAAAGGTGTAAAATATAGAGATGAACTGATCGTAAGAAAAGAGGGGAAGAAAAAATAAAGATGAAACCTGTTAAGAAATTATCAGTTCGAAGGAGTACTCGCTTAAGAACAAAATTGCGGAAACGTGCAAATGGTCGCCCACGTTTGTCAGTTTTTCGTTCTTCCAGACATATTTATGCTCAAGTGATAGATGATAGTTCTGGTAAGACTTTAGTCTCAGCATCTACTTTGGCCGTCAATACAAATGAAACTATCTCAAAAGGAGGTAATATTTCAGCTGCTTCTATTGTTGGCAAGGAATTAGCTATTAAGGCTGTAGAGTCTGGCATTAAAGACGTTGTTTTTGATCGTGGTTCTTATAGTTATCACGGCAGAGTTAAGGCGCTAGCTGACGCGGCCAGAGAAGCTGGTTTATCATTTTAGGAGTTTGAGAATATGGCACGATCGCCTACAAATAAGACTAATCAGAGTGCTAATGGTAACGAAGAGCAAGAGCTTTTTGATAAGTTGGTTAGTATAAACAGAGTGGCAAAAGTCGTAAAAGGGGGAAGAAGGTTTGGGTTTGCAGCCCTAGTTGTTGTTGGTGACGGGCGCGGAAGAGTTGGGTGTGGTAGTGGTAAAGCTAGGGAAGTGCCTGAGGCAATTAGGAAGGCAACAGATTCAGCATCACGCCAATTAATTAGGGTGCCCCTTAGAGAGGGTAGAACCTTACATCATGATGTTACTGGCCGGTATGGCGCTGGCAAAGTGGTCCTTAGAGCAGCCCCTCCAGGGACAGGTGTAATTGCTGGTGGACCTATGAGGGCTATATTTGAATCCTTGGGAGTACAAGACGTCGTAGCTAAGTCTACTGGTAGTCAAAATCCACATAATATGGTTAAGGCAACAATGTCGGCTCTAGAGAGTTTGGAGTCTCCGAAAAATATAGCTTCAAAAAGAGGGAAAAAGATCGGAGATATTGTTAGTAGGAGAGGCTCATCTGTCTCCAAGGAGAGCTAGCGTGTCAGAAGAAAAAAAATATATAATAATTTCTCAGGTTCGAAGTGGGATCGGTCGAGATAGAAGTCAGAAAAAGACCCTGATTGGGCTAGGATTAGGAAAATTAAATAAAATGCGTAAAATAGAGGATACGCCTGCGGTCAGGGGTATGATAAACAAAGTCAAACATTTGGTTGATGTCGAAAATTAAAAAGTTTTTATAAATAGGTCTTAAGATGAAGCTTAACGAGATAAAAGGTAACCCAGAAGCGAAGAGAAACCGAATGCGTGTGGGTCGTGGCGAGGGTAGTGGTAAGGGTAAAACTGGTGGTAGAGGTCAAAAAGGCCAGAAATCTAGAAGTGGTGTCTCTCTGGTTGGTTTTGAAGGTGGCCAGATGCCGCTATATAGGCGAGTGCCAAAACGTGGTTTTACAAATCCTTTTACCAAAAAATACGAGATAGTAAACTTGGGAAAATTAGAGGCGGCTATTCTTGAGAAGAAAATTGATCCCAAAAAGATCATCGATGGAGAAGTTTTAAAATCTGCTGGAATGATTAAGGGTAAAACGGATGGTGTGCGTTTGCTTGGTAAGGGTGAGTTGACTAAAAGCGTTAGGATAGAAGTTTCAGGAGTCTCAAAGTCCGCCAAAGAATCTGTTGAGAAGTTAGGTGGTGAAGTTTTGATTTTAGAGACAAAAAAGCCTCTAAATGATCGGAAGTTAGAAGAAAAAAGAAAAGCTGACACATCAGAGGTTAGTGATGAAACTAAACTTAATTAAAGTAGTTGAAGTTTAATTCTAAGTTTTTGTATTGGTGAAAGAGTATGGCATCAGCAGCAGAACAATTAGCGGCTAATTTGAATTTTGGCGCGTTTTCCAAGGCTACTGAGTTAAAGAAAAGGCTCTGGTTTACACTTGGTGCTCTTATAGTTTATAGATTGGGAACCTATATACCCCTCCCTGGGATAGATCCCATTATACTACAAGATATCTTTAAGCAGCAGGCTGGTGGTATTTTAGGCATGTTTAATATGTTTGCTGGGGGCGCCTTAGGGAGAATGACAATTTTTGCGCTCAATATAATGCCCTATATATCGGCAGCAATTATTATGCAATTAATGACTTCTATATCACCCTCTTTATCGCAATTGAAAAAAGAAGGTGAGCAAGGAAGGAAAAAAATTAATCAGTATACACGTTATGGAACGGTTTTGATAGCAGCTGCCCAAGCATACGGTATAGCCGTTGGAATAGAGGGTATGACAGGTAGTCAGGGCTCTGCTGTGACCGACCCTGGTGTTTTCTTCCGTTTTACAACGGTTATTACGCTGGTAGGTGGAACTATATTTTTGATGTGGTTAGGTGAACAAGTAACGGCAAGAGGTGTTGGTAATGGGATTTCACTCATTATATTTGCTGGTATTGTTGCCGAGTTGCCAAGTGCCTTAGCGGCGACACTCGAGTTAGGAAGAACAGGGGCGATGTCTTCGGGCCTGATTGGTTTGTTGTTAGTTGGGGCTATCGGAGTAATATATGGAATAGTTTTTGTGGAAAGGGCACAAAGGAGGGTAGTGGTTCAGTATCCTAAGCGGCAACAAGGAAATAAGATGTACGGCGGTGAGAGCTCTCATTTACCATTAAAAATTAATACCTCAGGTGTAATACCATTAATTTTTGCGAGTTCATTGTTACTAATGCCGATAACAGTTATTCAACTTTCAGCTGGAAGTGGGCCAGAGTTTCTAACTACGATAACAAGTTTTCTAGGAAGAGGGCAACCTGGTTATTTGATTATATTTAGTGTTCTAATTGCTTTTTTTGCCTTTTTCTATACAGCTGTAGTTTTTAATCCTGAAGAAACTGCAGAGAATCTTAAAAAGAATGGTGGCTTCATTCCCGGTATCCGCCCAGGTAACAATACGTCTCAGTACTTAGACTTTATTTTAACACGATTAACGGTAGTGGGTGCGATATATTTGGTAGCAGTAGCCATATTACCAGAGTTGTTGATAGCTAGGTTGGCAGTTCCATTTTTCTTCGGTGGTACTAGCTTGTTAATAGTTGTATCAGTAACACTAGATACAGTGGCCCAGGTTCAGTCGCATTTACTGGCACATCAATATGAAGGTTTAATAAAAAAGTCCCGTCTAAAGGGACGGCGTTAAATATGAATCTTATATTGTTAGGTCCGCCAGGAGCAGGTAAGGGAACTCAGTCGGCACGGATTGTAACTGTGTATAACTTAGTCCAGATATCTACTGGAGATATATTGAGAGCAGAGGTAAAATCAAGCACGGAGTTAGGTAAAATAGCTAAATCACTGATGGATGATGGAAAACTTGTCCCCGATAATTTAATAATTGATATGATTTCTGGTCATATAGAGAAAGAAGCTGGGTCCAGCGGATTCATATTAGATGGTTTTCCTAGAACGGAAGAACAAGCTAAGGCACTTGATGTTATGCTACTTGAGAAGAATTTAAAGATAGACTATGTGATCAAATTAGAAGTTGATGAAAAAGCTTTGATTGAGAGAGTAGTAGGTAGATTTTCTTGTGGGGATTGCGGCCAGGGTTACCATGATAAATTTGCGCCAACCAAGTTGACTAATATCTGCGATGTTTGTGGCAGTAAAAACCTTGTGAGAAGGGCGGATGATAATGTGGAGTCAATGACAGCTAGGCTAGTAGCCTATCGGGAGCAGACAGAGCCAATACTGCCCTACTATGAAAAAAAAGGGGCGTTAACAATTGTTAACGGTATGAAGACGCCAGAAGAGGTGTTTGAACAAATTGAGGTTGTTATGTCTTGAATTAACTAGTTATGATTAGTTGACTTCATTGCCTTTCTGCATATAATCGCGTTCCTTTAGGGCTGTTATAGATGGGTAGTGTTTTTTTGGGGATTTTGTTTTGGCACGAATTGCAGGTATAAATATTCCGACACAGAAAAGAGTGGTGGTGGCTCTTACCTATATATACGGTATTGGCACTTCTACGGCCGAGGCTATTTGTAGCTCATTATCAATACCCTCTGAAAGAAGGGTTCATGAACTGACTGACTCCGAGGTCTCTCAAATCAGGACCAAAATAGACAATGACTATCAGGTTGAGGGAGATCTGAGAAGAGAGACATCAATGAATATAAAAAGATTGATGGATTTGGGCTGTTATCGAGGGCTTCGACATCGAAGGGGTTTGCCGGTTCGCGGGCAGCGAACTCATACTAATGCTAGAACACGAAAGGGCCCTGCAAAGGCCATAGCCGGGAAAAAAATGTAAGGCAAAATTGGTTTAGTTGGTTTTTTAGCCATTCTATAATAAGAGGTTGAAAATAAATGGCAGATGATACAGATGCAAATACCCAGCCGCGTACTCGAAGGCGGGATAGAAAGAATATTGTT
Organism: Alphaproteobacteria bacterium MarineAlpha3_Bin7; assembly: GCA_002937995.1. Taxonomy (GTDB): domain Bacteria; phylum Pseudomonadota; class Alphaproteobacteria; order Rhodospirillales; family UBA2165. The sequence goes on from PTLG01000101.1 coordinate 6,778, forward strand.
TCGGGTACAGCACATGTTAATGCTACGTTTAATAATACTTTAGTTACAATTACTGATGAGCAGGGGAACGCAATTTCTTGGTCTTCAGCTGGCAGTCAAGGCTTTAGAGGTTCTCGTAAATCAACGCCTTATGCTGCCCAAGTAGCAGCCGAAGACGCTGGTCGTAAGGCGCAGGAACATGGTATGAAAAGCCTCGACATCGAGGTCAAGGGCCCTGGGTCTGGCAGGGAGTCAGCTTTGAGAGCTCTGCAGACAATAGGTTTTGTTATCACATCAATTAGGGATGTAACCCCCATACCCCATAATGGGTGTCGACCAAGGAAACGTAGACGGGTATAATTTTAAGTTTGTAGATGGCAGTTTACTGTCTTTAATTATTTAGATTTTTGAAAGTGAGGTAGCTTCGTGATCCAGAAAAATTGGCAGGAGTTGATAAAACCAGGTAATCTAGAATTAGTCCCGGGCGTAAACCCTGAGCGTAGAGCTACAGTGGTTGCTGAGCCTTTGGAAAAGGGTTTTGGTTTGACATTAGGGAACGCTTTGAGGAGGGTCTTGCTTTCTTCCCTTCAGGGGTCAGCTATAACCTCTATTCAGGTAGAAGGGGTGCTTCATGAATTCTCTTCAATTCCCGGAGTTCATGAAGATGTCACAGATATTGTACTTAATATAAAGTCAATGGCTGTTAGAAACCATAGCGCCAACTCAAAAAGAATAATGTTGGAAGCCGCTGGTCCAGGTGAGGTCACTGCAGGCATGATAGATTGTGGTCATGACGTTGAGATAATGGATCAAAATTTAGTAATATGTACATTAGATGATAATGCTACTATTAGGATGGAATTAACTGTTGAAAATGGTAAGGGCTATGTGCCTGCGGCACAGGGTGCCTCGGAAGAAAAACCTATTGGACTTATACCAATCGATGCTGTTTTTTCTCCTGTTAGGAAGGTGTCCTATAAAGTAGATAATGCTAGGGTCGGGCAGGATACTGATTTTGATAAGTTATCTCTCGACGTTACTACCGACGGTACAATTACTCCAGAGGATACTGTAGCTTTTGCGGCTCGTATACTTCAGGACCAGTTTCAGTTGTTTGTAAATTTTGACGAGCCGGCTCCGATTGTTGAGGAAGAAGTTGCTGATGAGTTACCTTTTAATAAAAATCTATTAAGAAAGGTTGATGAGTTGGAGCTATCTGTGCGTTCGGCAAATTGTTTAAAGAATGATAATATAATTTATATTGGTGATTTAGTTCTAAAAAGTGAGTCGGATATGTTACGTACCCCAAATTTTGGCAGGAAGTCTCTTAATGAGATTAAAGAGGTGTTGGGGCAAATGAGTCTTCATTTGGGCATGGAAATAGGTAGTTGGCCGCCAGAGAACATTGAAGAGCTTGCTAAGAAGTTGGAAGACCCTTTTTAGAAATGGTTGAATAGTTAGAGATATAGAAATGCGACACGGAATAATCGGCAGAAAATTAAATAGGACCTCGGCCCATAGAAAGTCTATGTTTTCTAATATGGTAGTTTCACTATTGTTACACGAGCAAATAAAAACAACTAAGTCAAAAGCCAAGGAACTTCGAAAGTTTACAGAAAAAATGATAACACTTGGAAAGAAGGGAAGCCTTCACTCTAGGAGGCAAGCTTTATCATTTTTAAAGGACGACAGGGTTGTTGTTAAACTATTTGATAGTTTAGCGGATAGATATAAGGAAAGGCAGGGTGGGTATACAAGAGTTCTAGCGGCTGGTTTTAGGTACGGAGATAGTGCTCCTATGGCAGTTATTGAATTAGTTGATAGAGATTTAGAAGCCAAAGGTTATGATGACAAGCTTCGAGTCAAAGAACTTGAGGAGAGTCAGAATAATATGGGTGATGGCGAGGTTGAGAAGGACCAGTAGGTTTTAGCTGTTTTGAAAAATACCTTAGCGTTTTGGAGTTGCTTGGTTTATTTTATTTAGATGTTAAAGAGCAGAACATTAGCGCCCGCAATATTTTTTTTCTTATTTTTATTTATAATATTTTGCGTTCCAGTAATTGGAGAAGTCCAAGTCCCGAAGACTTCTTCAGATATTAAACTTTCATTTGCGCCACTGGTAAAAAAAGTAGCTCAGTCCGTCGTTAACATCTCAACACAAAGGACTATCAACAGTAGAGTTGTTTCTCCGCTTTTTGATGACCCGTTTTTTAGGCGATTTTTTGGTGAGAATATACCCTGGGGGAATAGTCAAAGGAGGAGAGTTGAAAATTCTCTGGGGTCAGGCGTTGTAATAAGTTCTGATGGTATAATTGTTACCAATCATCACGTGATTGCTGGGGCAGAAAAAATTAAAATAATTCTCTCTGATAGACGGGAGTTTGAAGCAGAGATTTTGGGAAGTGATAAACGAACAGACCTCGCAATTCTCAGGGTGAAATCGCATAAAAGCCCATTTTCCTATATTAAATTTTTTAATTCAGATGATGTGGAGGTGGGAGATTTAGTACTCGCCATTG
>PTLG01000102.1 GCA_002937995.1 Alphaproteobacteria bacterium MarineAlpha3_Bin7
GCTTCTAATGGCCCACGGGCTTCACTCCTCTGTATAAGTCCGTCCTTGTTTGTATCAGCGGCTTTTCCCCTTTCAGATAACTCTCTGTTTTGAGAATACGCAGTTTCTGTATCTATAAAAAACGTTAGCAGAAAACAAAACAAGATTAGAGGGCACTGTCTAGATTGAAGTGATCGAATTATCCACATACTAAAGTCCTAAACTAAAAGAAAAATAAATCTATCGCTGAAAATGCTGCTGTTTAAGAGAATTAACCTTTTGCTCTTATTACTTCACCCATCGCTTCACATTCGTCTAATGTAAGAGGAATAATTTGTTTTGCAACATTTTCTGGAGTCTTAACTTTACTTGGCTCTTCACCAGGGAATGCTTGAGCACGCATTGCTGTGCGTGTCCCACCAGGGTTAAATAAATTGACCTTAATTTTTGTTTTTTCTACTTCTTTTGCATAAGTCAATACTAGCATTTGAAGGGCAGCCTTGCTTACAGCATAAATACCCCAGTAGGGCCTAATCAATTGTCCTGCTGTGGATGTGATGAATACAGCTCTCCCAGCACTAGATTGCCTCAAAAGGGGGTCTAAGCTTCGTATTAACCTCCAATTTGCGGTCAAATTTATATTCAACGTCTCATCCCAAACTTTTGGGTCTAAGTGATTAATTGGACCTAGTGTCCCTAATAGGCCAGCATTGCCAACCAATATATCAAGTTTTTTATATCTATCGAATACAAGGGCCCCTAGCTGATCAATTTTTTCCATATCTAGTAGGTCGAGGGGAGAAATAGTGGCTGATCCACCATAAGACCGAATGGAGTCGTCAACCTCCTCTAAGCCTCCTACTGATCGGGAAGTTAAAATGACATGGGCCCCCAATTTAGCCAGTTCCACGGATATGGCAGCTCCTATTCCCCTGGAAGCACCCGTTACTAGTGCTATTTTTCCTTCTAAGGTATTATTTTTTTTGCTCAAGTTGTACCCCATTATCTACTTTGCATTAAAGCAGATGCGAGCGTTTACTGTAAATAATACTCTTTACTAACATTTGCATTATATCAACTCTTAGCTGCGGACATTATAGGTCTTAGAGTTTTCTTTTACGACAACAATGATAACTGTCGAATATGGTTGTCATCTTTTTGGTCGCGCAACTGTGTGGGATAATCACCAGTAAAACAGTGATCAGTATATGCTGGATTAATCCTGTCTCTCCCATTCTTATGTCCCATAGCCTTATATAGCCCATCTATACTCAGGAATGCTATACTGTCTGCACCAATATAATTACACATGTCCACTAAATTATTATTTGCCGCAAGTAATTCTTTTTCAACTGGAGTGTCTATACCGTAGTAATCAGGATGAGTAATAGGGGGAGAGCCAATACGCATATGAACTTCAGTGGCACCAGCTTCACGCATCATTTGTACTATTTTTACTGAAGTGGTACCTCTCACTACTGAGTCATCAACCAAAACAACTTTTTTTCCATTTACTAGTAACCGATTTGCATTGTGTTTTAACTTAACCCCCATGGCGCGAATTGATTGCTGAGGTTCAATGAATGTTCTTCCTACATAATGATTGCGGATTATTCCCAACTCGAAGGGAATTTCGGAAGCCTCCGCGAAACCAATTGCGGCTGGGACTCCGCTATCCGGAACAGGAATGACAACGTCAGCATTTAACGAGGATTCTTTAGCCAACTGACGGCCAAAATTTTTTCTACATTCATAAACACTTAAGCCACCAACTATACTGTCTGGGCGGGCAAAATAGATATACTCAAATATGCACGGTCGCGCTTGTCTTGGAGGGAATGGCTTAATACTCTCCAAACCTTCTTCGGTAATCACGATAATTTCACCATTTTCTACTTCTCGGATAAAATCGGCACCAATTATATCTAGAGCACATGTTTCAGACGCGAGAATATAATGTCCATCAAGTTTACCAAGCACCAAAGGTCGAATACCAAGGGGGTCGCGAGCGCCAATAAGCTTTTTATTGGTCATCACAACTAGGGAGTAGGCACCCTCAATCTTGAAAAGGGTGTCAATGAATCGAGATAGCGTATTATCTCGTTTAGATCTAGCAACTAGTTGCAAAATTGTCTCAGTATCTGAGGTTGACTGGAATATTGCACCTTGCATTACAAGTTCATCTCTAAGGCTAAGTGCATTTGTAAGATTTCCATTGTGGGCGATAGCAAACCCGCCACCGGCTAAATCTGCAAAAAGAGGTTGAACATTTCTTAAAACTGTCTCACCTGTGGTAGAATATCTAACGTGTCCAACGGCAGCTTTCCCTGTTAACTGCTCTAATATCCTTGAATCAGTGAAGGTATCACTTACCAAACCTAGTTTTCTTTCAGCGTGAAAATGTTTACCATCATATGTAACTATTCCCGCGGCTTCTTGGCCACGATGTTGCAAAGCGTGAAGTCCTAATGCCGCTAAAGCGCTAGCGTCAGTATGACCAAAAATACCAAAAACGCCGCATTCCTCATGAAGCTTATCGGGCAAAAACTTCTCCTCGGTATGTGATGGAACTTCAGACATTCTATACCTATTGGGCCAACTGATTTAATCTATCAATTGCTTTTTCAAGCGCCTTCCTCTCCTTAATACCATATCCTTGTCGTGGTTCAATATTAATACTTTTATCTTCCAGGTTAATTAGACGATCAAAAACCTTGTTGTCCAAATTTTTGCGAGTTTTTTCTATTTGATCTCTTGCTAGGTTTGGGTCTAGCCATTCGCCGATTTGTTTTGGCAGTTTTTCATTGAGCATATGAGAAAAAATTCTAATCGCTGGTACTGATTTTGAAGTTTTAATAAATGGTGGGTAATTCTTGTTTTTAAGCACCTTGTCCATAACAAGCACACTTAAAGACAAAACTACAATAGAGGTCGCTAATCCAGCTAACAATCCTAAAGAGCGGTCTAAAGCGTTCAAACGGCTATTTCTAATCCAGCTAGCTATTATAGAGCTTGCAAGAAAGAATAGTATAAGGGCCGCTATAAAAAGTGAAAAGCCAGCAAGTAAATCTGCATAAAATACCTCACGGACATATTCTCGAGCAAAAGGACGTATAACAGGAAGACCATATAAAGTAGTGAAGCCTGCCCCCGCCCATGATGCCACAAAAAGTCCACTTCTTATGAAACCTAGGAAAAATCCGAATATAGCTCCAATAAAAACAGTGGCACCCAGCAATATATCAAGCATGTTAATATTTGTTATATCTATCATGTAATAAAGTTACCCTTTTACTCACGTACTTTGAAGTCTGTTTTGATCAAATGAATAAGCTTATCCACGGACTCAATATAGACAATATTCTGTTTACTTTTAATCTGACTGTGATATTTCGATTTTTCGCTACTATTTTGTAGTTCAGGTATTAAGGCATTTGAAAAACCTAGATTGAATGCCTCCTTTAACCTAGATTCATTATTGTTAACCTGTCTTATCTCTCCAGAAAGACCTATTTCTCCAAAAATAACAGTACCTGGAACTATTGGTTTGTTAAGATGGGAAGATATTAGGGCAGCAGCTACAGCTAGATCAGCTGCAGTTTCCCTAATCTTTAGACCTCCGACTACGTTAAGGTAAATGTCATATTGACTAAACGAAACTTTACACCTCGCTTCTAAGACAGCAAGAATCATATTGAGACGATTTATATCCCAGCCAACAACTGTTCTTCGTGGTGTCCCAAATTCAGTATTTGCAATTAGCACCTGAATTTCTAACAACATTGGCCTACTGCTCTCGCTGCTAACAAATATACTTGTTCCGCTAATCCCCTCTTTATAGTTTGAGATAAAGAACGAGGATGGGTTTTTGACTTCAGCTAATCCGTTGGCAGTCATAGTAAAAACCCCAATTTCATCAATTGATCCGAATCTATTTTTTACAGCCCTTAAAATACGGTATTGGAGGTTGTGATCGCCATCAAAGTACAGCACCGTATCCACCATATGCTCAAGAATTTTTGGCCCAGCGATAGTACCTTCCTTGGTTACATGGCCTACCAATATTAGTGTAAACCCCATTTCTTTCGCTATCTGAATAAGTTCTTGGGCAGCCCCGCGGACCTGAGCTACGCTTCCCGCAGCAGAATTTATTTTTTCTGATTGCAATGTTTGTATAGAGTCTATTGCGACAACGTTAGGTGGGGACAGTTGTTCTAATGTTAACTTGATATCGTTTACGTTGGTAGAGTTTGCTAGTTGAACGTTCGAATTTAACAAATTTAGCCTTTTTCCCCTCATGTGTATTTGATCTATAGATTCTTCTCCTGATATATATACGCATCTTAGATTTAATTTAGAGCTAGAAGCATTACAGAGTATCTGCAGCAGTAGAGTGGATTTTCCTATTCCAGGTTCTCCTCCAATAAGTAAACTGGATCCTGCTACTAGGCCCCCACCACATACTCTGTTGAATTCATCTATTCCTGAAGAGAATTTTTCTGATTTGCCATTATTAGTTTTAAGACTGACCAATTCTATTATTTTTCCAGGATTGGAGTTGTCGTTACTACCACGATTAGGCAGTGTTTCCTCCAAAAGACTATTCCAAGTGCCACACTTGTCACATTGTCCCGACCATTTTGACTGGGATGAACCACATTCTTGGCATACAAAAATAGTCTTGTTTTTGGTCATAAAAACTTGCCTAAGGTTAGACTCTATTTGCTGGAGACATAATTTTTCACATATTTACCTTATGTACTGGGTAAATAATAAAAATACTAAAAATTGTATTAACTCCAGACCTCTCTATATTTTCAAAAATATGATTAAGTTGAAAAAGGTTTATACATTAATATAAGTTTTGGAAGAACTGTTAAGGAAGCTAATAGTCCTATCAACATGGATATTGCAGTCAAGATACCAAAGTAAGTGCTTGGAACAAAATTAGATAGAACAAGTATTGAAAAGCCAAAAATAATAGTAATTGTTGTATAAAAAATCGCTCTCCCTGCGCTAAAATGGCACAGTTCTAATGACTTAGAATAGTCCTCGTTGTTTTTATACTCCTCCCTAAATCTATACAAATAGTGTATCCCATTATCGACCGCTATTCCTATAGTTATAGCGGCTATAGTAATAGTCATCATGTCCATAGGTATATTTGCTAGACCCATGATGCCAAGGACCACCAAAGCACCAAGTAGATTAGGTATTATTCCGATAATTGATAACGTAATGGATCTGAACAGAAGAAGAAACATAACTCCTATTCCCAACATAACAACTCCCAGAGATTTAATCTGAGAGGAAAAAAGACTTTGTAGCATATTATTATAAAGTACCATCAAGCCAGTGATTTTGAACTCTTCTTCATCAAACTTCATTACCTTAATCATCTTCTCTTCTATTTCTTGCAATAATTGATTTCTTCGTAGATTGGGTTTTGTGTCAACGATTCTTGCAATAATTCGAGCTTCATTATTAACTATCGAGACATATGGGTCGATCAGTGTTGCTCTGATATCTTCGGGAATCTTGGTGTACAAAAGAGCAAGTTCCATGCTGTCAAGTTTTTCTTCAGCGAAGTCTTCAGCCACTCTGACTGAAGAGGCTAAGGACAAAACTTTTCCCACTTGTGGCAAACCATGAACAAAGTCATGAACTTCTTTAATTTGATCTATCTTATCCGTTGTAAACCAATATTTTGGCGACTTTGATTTTTCTCTTGCCAGTTCTTTCTCAAACTCTATTTCCTCTTTCGTCATTTCTCTCATGTCTTCCTCTGAGAGGCCCGCATCAGTATCGCTCTCAAATTTAATAAGTATTTCTAGAGGTGTTGTTCCCCCAAATTTAGTATCAATTTCTTTTAGACCTTTATAAATTTCGGTGTTTTTACCAAAATAATTTATAAAACTATTTTCAACTTGCAGTTTTGTAATTCCATAAATTGCGATTACTCCCACTAAACTAGTAATTAATAGAACTTTAGCTCCGTGGAATTGTGTTAGGTTGGCAAAATATTTAGGCAGAAAAGTAAGGTAATGCCAGGGTTTTTGATTAGATGTAGATTTTCCGATTAAAAGAAGAAGTACTGGAAAAAGTAAAAAGGTAATTAGAAACGTAACACCTAGCCCTGTACTCATCATCCAGCCAAAATCAATAACTGGTTTAATGTCACTGACCACAAGAGATCCAAATCCAATTATCGAGGTAAGGGTGGTGTAGAGGCAGGGTTTTGCCATCTTATAACAGGTTTCTTTTACTAACCATTCATTATCACTATTGGGGTAATCCCGTTCAAGTTGTCTATATCTTACAATTAGGTGAATGTTCATTGATATTGTAATTATAAGCATTAGAGCCAAAAAATTTGAGGAGATAACGGTAATTTTCCAGCCAATAAATCCAAGAAACCCTATCATCAGAAGCCCAGAAAATAAGCAGTTTACTAGTGGAAGAATTATCCAGCGAAGTTGTCGAAAAAGTATTGTTAGGACTATTACTAAGAAAAGGAAAACTCCCAAACCAAAAACTATAAGATCACTTCTAATGAAGCCTATCATATCATCTACTATCATTGGCAGTCCCCCAAGAAATAAAGAGCCTTCAGACTTAAAACTATTAATGGTCTCTCTTACATTTTGTAGTAGAAGGTGGCGCTTTGAAAGATGCTGCTTATGTGCCAGATCGAAAAGTTTGCTGACTGTTTTTAGTTGTATATTTTCCTTATCGCTTAGTTTAGAATTCCTCTCTTTTTGGCGCAAATCATTTCGTTGTTTCAATAACTTTGAGTAATTTATATCTTCTGTTAACTCTAATAAAAGTGCCGTTGAACGGCCATCCTCGCTAATTATCAGGTTTCTATATATTGTACTGGTTAACAGCTCCTTTTTTGCTAGTTTGGGGTTAATATCGGAGTTTTCCAAATTCGGGATGTTAGTTACCATTTCGGTAAGGGATTGATCGGAGCTTTTTATTAGGGGAACGTCCAATACAGTGGTTATATTTCTTATACCATCAAATTTCCTTAATCTGTTGCGCAGAGTTTTGATTCTATCTAGAGAATAGTTAGAAAAAAGGTCCCTTAAGGGTGTATAGGTAATAATTAGTAGATCCCCAGAGGGATATCTATCTTGTGTTTGTCTAAAAAGTTGTAAATTTTTGTCACCCTCCAATAATAACGAGTCTGCAGAGGCATCTAACGCAAAATCTTTGGTGTGGTACGAAAAAAATCCAAATAGAACAATTAGTAATATTAAAACTAACTTTGGATGCCCTAGTATGAGTTTTTCGTATAGTCGGGACGGATAATTCTCTCTCATGGCAAGAGTTCTCCCACATATTCCCTATTAAACGTTTGTCCCAATCCAGTCAAAATCTCATAATCAATCGTTCCAGCTTCTTTAGCTACTTGATCTACCGTTTGATGTGCCCCGAATAAATTGACACAAGTCCCTGTAGAAGTTAACTCGCTGGGTATTTGAGATATATCTACTGTAATTAAATCCATAGATATCTTCCCTAAAATTGGTGCTTCAAACCCCCCTATCCAAACTGTACCTCTGTTACTCAGGGATCGCATAACCCCATGAGAGTATCCAATAGAGATTGTGGCAATATCTTTGGGTGCATTGGCCTTAAAAGTGGCTCCATATCCAACAGTTTGCCCTTTTGTTATTCTACGGGTTTGAACAATGGTACCTCTTAACTGTATCACTTGCTTCATGGGATTGGGTAAGCTGGGAGTAGGGTTGCCACCATATATTGCTACTCCAGGTCTTACCAAATCAAAATGGTAGCTCTTGCCAAGAAAAATTCCTGAGGAAGCAGATAAGCTAAATCTTTTTGGATAAAACAGTTTTGTAAGTTTGTTAAATTTACTGAGCTGTCCTGCATTGGCCGGGTGTTTTGGGTCAGATGAGCATGCAAGGTGGCTTAAAACAATGTCTGTTTTTATTAATTTGTTAGCAGCTAACTTTGTGGCAAGCTCATCTATTTCCTCATAAAGAAACCCTAATCGTGACATACCAGTGTCTATATGAATATCAGCGGGCAACGGTCTATTAACTAGTTTAGCTGTATTTAGCCATAGTTCCATTTGTTGGAAGTTATTTAATACAGGCTTCAGATCATATTCTAATAATAGTTCTCCCCAACCCTTATAGAGTCCATTTAGAATATGTATTTCTGAATTTGGTAATATTTTTCTTAGTTCTATAGCTTCTTCTAAGTTGGCAACAAAAAAAGATTTGCACCCAATACTGAATAGTTGTTCCGCAATTTTTTGTAGCCCTAACCCATAAGCATTGGCTTTTACTACTACACTTACGGTCGCTGGATGAACAAATTCCACAATTTTTCTATAATTATCTCTGAGTGCTTCAAGGTCTATTATTAGTTTTGACGAAAATTCATTAGAGATCATGATTCCCTGAGAGTTATCTTTTTTTTTCATTATTTCATTAAACCTCAGAAAGCGACAAGGCTCTCAAAGTGCGAACCAGAAATTAAATGTAAGTTTATTCTACATGATTAAGATCTAAATCACCAAAACGAGTGTAAGTGCCATCAAAATATAGTTTAACTACACCAGTGGGTCCATGACGCTGTTTAGCCACTATTATCTCGGATTGATTACGCACTTCACCTAGGCGCTCTTCCCATTTAAATAATCTCTCTCCATACTTATCAGGTAATTCATCTTGTCTCTGAATAGGCTGTGTTCGTTCTAAGTAATAAGCCTCTCTAAATATAAAAGCAACTACATCTGCATCCTGTTCAATTGTGCCAGATTCCCGTAAATCGGATAGTTGGGGACGTTTGTCCTCCCTCTGTTCTACAGCCCGGGACAGTTGTGATAGTGCTAGAACTGGCACGTCCAGTTCTTTAGCTATTGTTTTTAGTCCTCTTGTGATGCTGGCTATTTCCTGAACCCTATTGTCAGATTTTCCTGCGCTTTCCATAAGCTGTAGATAATCTACTACAACTAGCCCCAAATCATGTTCCCGTTTTAACCGGCGAGCTCTAGTTCGGAGCATTCCAACGGACAGTGCTGGGGTGTCGTCAATATAGATTGGCAAATTGTGCAGGGTTTGGCTTGCTACTACTAGTTTATCAAACTCCTCGTTGGTAAGCAG
>PTLG01000103.1 GCA_002937995.1 Alphaproteobacteria bacterium MarineAlpha3_Bin7
CTAAAAGTCAATTGGAACGTACTGAGACCAAACTCCGTAGAACCGAAATGCTACTCTCTGTTACACAGAAAATTGCTGGCTTAACTAACCTGAGCGAGATTTTGTGGACAATAATAAAAATGACTACAGATGAGTTGGGGGCAGACCGTGGCAGTCTTTTCTTAAATGATCCAATTTCTGGAGAGTTATATTCTCGAGTGGCGCAAGGTGAACTAACTAGAGAAATACGTATCCTCAATACAACAGGAATTGCGGGAGCTATTTTTCAGAGTGGTGCTGGGGAAATTATTCACGATGCTTATTCGGATGAAAGATTTAACAGTAAAATTGATGAACAAACTGGCTATGTTACCAAAAATATTGTGTGCGCCCCTGTTAGAACAGTAAGAGGAGACGTAATAGGCGTAATACAAATTCTAAATAAAAAGAAGGGTAGATTTACTAAAGATGATCTAGAAATAGTCGAAGCTATAACTCTTCAAGCGGCCGTGTCTCTTCAAAATGCACAAGGTGTTGAAGAAATGGATAACACCAGAAAGAAAGAGATGGAGTTCCTAGATATTGTCTCAGATGTTACTGCCGAAATTGACTTAGGCTCGCTTCTCCAAAGGGTAATGGTAGAAGCTACCAGAATGCTTAATGCTGATAGATCTACCCTGTTCTTAAATGATGAGAAAACCGAGGAGTTGTTTTCCAGAGTGGCAATGGGAGAAGGTATTGGCGAAATTCGTTTACCAAACTCAGCAGGAATTGCTGGAGCTGTTTTTACATCTCAAGAAACTGTAAATATTCCATATGCTTATGCTGACCTTAGGTTCAACCCAGGATTTGACAAGCAAACTGGTTATTTTACGAGATCAATACTGTGCGTGCCGATCATTAACAAAGATGGAAAGTGCATTGGTTGCACTCAGGCGTTAAACAAAAAAGGTGGCGGTTTTACTGAAGAAGATGAGTCTCGACTAAAAGCATTTACTCAACAAGTGGCAATTGCTCTTGAAAATGCCAAATTGTTTGAGGACGTGGCTAAGGAGCGAGCATATAACCATAGTATGCTGACTAGTATGTCAAATGCTGTAATTACTATTAACGATGAAGGTAAAATAATAACATGCAATAAAGCAGGGTTAAAAATATTAAAGATTAGATCAACAGATATAATCGGGAAAACCACGGAAGAATTTTTTACCAACGGCCGCTCTTGGATTTTAGAAAAAATTAAAGACTGCGATGAGACTAAAGAAGATGACATCCTAATGGACGCAGAGTTCGAGGTAGGAACAGAAGAAGAGGACAATTTAGAAACGGTATCTGCAAATATTAGTTTTTTGCCACTTGAAAATCAGGATCCTGATGGAAGAACAGACCAGACAGACTCGCATCTAGGTACTTTAATAATGATCGAAGACATCTCGGATGAGAAACGGATGAAGTCTACTATGTCTCGTTACATCGATCCCGGTATAGCTGATCAACTTCTGGGCGATGGCACTGATATCATGGGAGGACAGGATACCTCCGCCACAATTTTATTTTCTGATGTAAGAAGTTTTACTACCATAACTGAGACACTAGGTGCCCAGGGTACAGTAAGTTTATTAAATGAATATTTTGATATTATGGTTGCAGCGATTAGCGATCAGGGCGGAATGGTTGATAAATTTATTGGAGATGCAATTATGGCCGCTTTTGGCATCCCTGTAGCCCATGAAGATGACGAAGACAGGGGTGTCAGAGCAGGTATTAATATGATCAAACACTTGTGGGAATGGAATGAGCAAAGAGAAAAAGAGGGGAAAATGCCTATCGATATGGGTCTCGGATTAAATACAGATAGTATAGTGGCGGGAAATATTGGTTCCTCAAAAAGGATGGATTATACGATGATAGGTGACGGGGTAAATTTAGCTGCAAGGCTTGAGAGTGCGTGTAAGCAATATTCAGCTAGAATACTAATTAGTGATTATACTTATGCTAAACTTAAGGGTACTTATCAAATCCGTTATATAGACGATGTAGTGGTTAAAGGTAAAACTGAGCCAGTGGGAGTTCGGGAAGTTTTAGATTACCATAACAATGACAGTTTTCCGAACCTAATGGACACGGTAAATCACTTTAACGAGGGCAGAGAACACTACAAAAAAGGGGCGTGGGATAAAGCTATTAAATCTTTTAAGGAATGTAAAAAAGCTAACTCAGAAGATAGTCTTTCCGACACCTACATTGAGCGTTGTAATTATTTAAAGAAAAGTAACCCCAAGAATTGGGACGGCGTATGGGTAATGACAAGCAAATAGTCATACTTATTTGGTAGTTGCTATAAACACGCCATCCCAGTCAGGTGGCGGGGGCTCACTCTCATACTGCCGTATCCTACTTTCATAGAGCTCACACAGCACATCTAAACGAAATCTGTCACTAGATGCTGCCTTCACTGCCAAAATAGGTCCAACTTCCTGTTCTGCTGCAGCCTCAGCTTCATCCCGTACTTTTTGTATCATTTTTTTGGCTTCATCCCAGGCCTGGCTACGATACTCTTTGATCATGCTGGAAATTGCCTCTTTAACAGAGACAAAAGCAGGATCTTTCGCTACTTCCTCGTCGCCTAGCAAAGCATATATTTGTAATCCAACGGTCTTTCCCTTGACTTGAATAAGGTCCAGTTCAACTACTGCAAATTGAGTAACTTCCGCGTAGGTATTTGGCCCAATCACTATATCTACACCATATGTTTTGGATTGCCCCTCAAGACGAGCTGCTGTGTTCACCGTATCACCTAAAACTGAATAGTCCATTCGCTGTGCAGTGCCCATATTACCCACCACTGCATCTCCAGAGTTAAGTCCCAGACCTACTTTTAGGTCAAGATGTTTACGCCCCTCTTCTTTTGCTTCTTGTTCTAAACGAGCATTCAATGGCGCCATAGCTTGTACCATCGCTAGAGCAGAGCGACAACCATCCTCGGCGTGCTTTGGATCATCGAGAGGAGCATTCCAGAATGCCATAATACAATCACCCATATACTTATCTATGGTGCCGTTCTTAGCAAGAATTATGTCTGTTAGAGGTGTCAAAAGCTTATTAATAAGCACTGTTAGTCCTTCAGCGTCGAATAATTCTGAAATACTCGTAAATCCTCTAACATCACAAAACAAAAGTGTCATCTCCCGCTTTGCACCACCCAGCGTCAACAAGGCGGGATCGTCAACCACCTGTTCCACCATGGCAGGTGATAAATATTTTGAAAAAGCATCTCTAGTTTGTCGTCTCTCTGCCTCCTCACTAGCATAACCCATGTAGGTCAGTGTGACATAAATAATTAGAACAGCAGCTAGCCCATAGGCGGAATCCACTAACATCTTATGCTCAGTATAAAAAAACCAAGAACTATAACCAGCACCAGTTGCTACCACTATAAAGAATACTAATGCCCACCTTGCTCCTAACCATGGAACTATAATAATCATTATTAACCCTGCAAGTAATGCTATACTCATCTCCATTGCATCTACAAAATTTGGTCTTTTTAGAAATTGATTTGTTAGGATTGACTCAATTAGTTGTGCATGAACTTCCACACCGGGAATAAACCGTTCCGTCGGCACTGTTTTAATATCCAGCAACCCTACTGCTGAAGTCCCAAGTAATGCTAGTTTTCCTTGTATTTTTTTTGGATCGACAGCGCCAGATAAGACGTCTTTTGCAGAAATGTATTTGGCCTTATCAGATTGACTAAAATAAGGCCATATACGACCACGTCTGTCTGTCTCAACCATAATTGCCGGCATACTAACCTTTAAGAAGGAATTTGCATCATACTTAGAACTATACTTTTGTAGAGGATGGCTCTTTCCTCCAAGTTTTGTTTTTGAAACCAAATAAACCTCACCCGATTTGTCCTGTAACTCCCAAAAGGCAAACCGATTAAAAGTATTACTATATGGTCTTTTAGCGATATTTTTATCAGATAAGATAGATTTAGAGACCAGGGCAACTGGTCGTTTACCTTGTATCTTAATGTTTGAAATACCCGACAAGTCTCCTTCGGCCACTACCCCACCTCTCCTCAAAGCTACCCTTATCACTTCTAGTCCAAGAGTTGGATAAAGTTTCTTGGAGTTTCTAAAAAATGCAGGAACCCTTCTCACAATACCATCCACTTCAGGCGTCAAAGCAAGTAACCCATGACCTGCTGCTGCCGTCTCTATGGGCACAATATTTCTTAGAAGACCATGGACTGAAGGAACCCAAGATTGGGGCTTGGGGGCTCCCTTGGGGCGTTTCTCAAAGACACGTGATCTGAGTGGTTTTCTATTTTTATATTCTTCGTTTTTCATATCAGCTGCGACTTTTGGAAGTACTGCTTGACCTGCCACTACACTTCTCAACTGTTTTATGTAGCTCGAAAATAAAACGTCATTACTGGGTATCTTGGCTATTTTTTGCCGTGTAGCCTCATCTAAAGCTACATCTACCCCTAAAGCCTTTGCTGCAAGACTTGACTGCTCAAGGCTCTTTAATACACTTTTGCTATTCATCCTGTCAGATTCTGCAAAAATTACATCGTACCCAACAACAGCAACTCCCATTTTGAATAAATTTAAAGTAAGCTGAGCAAGTTGATTTCTGGGCCAGGGCCATTGTCCAACTTCCTTCAAGCTGGCTTCGTCAAGATCAATTATAACTACGGGGCTCTCGGGCATAATTTTCCTTGGTTCAATTTGCTGAAACAAGTCAAAAGTTTTAACTCTAATTGTCTGTAAAGCAGCAGGATCCCAAACTCTGACACCCATAAAAGCTATAAGTAGGACTAAGGCTATGGCCCTAGCCTTGCCAATTGAAAATATTTTTAGCAATTTACCCACTATCCTAGATCAACCCCCGATTCGCTAATTCTTTTTAATAGTAGTTTAAAAATCAAATAACTAACATTAATTTTAATTTAAAAATATAGCCACTAAAAATCACAGGTACCAAAAAAAATTAAGAAAACCAATTGGTTGGAAACGAAATAAATAGACCTTGCAAAAGTAACGACGTCAAGGAGAAATCTCCTTGTAGAATATAATTTAGGCAACTTGAAAACTAGCCTCCTTAGCCATTATTTTTGCTAATTGAGTTAAAAAATATCATAATACAGTTAAAGTTGAAGCGCTACTATTGTAGAACTTGAATCATTTGTATAAAACTCTGGGATATATGTTAGTCTATTACATGCCTAATTAGATAAGAGGGACCCAATGTCAATTAGTACTCTTGTTGGATTTATCCTTGGGATAGGTTTATTTGTCGCGGCAATATTTATGAGTACGGATAAATATGCTGCCTTTATCGATATTCCCAGCTTCGTGATGGTTGTAGGTGGCACATTTGCTGGGACTTTTATCGCATATGAGCCACGATACGTAATATTATCTCTAAAAATGATTCCTAAGATATTTTTTGCTCCCACAATTGGGAGAAATCTATTGAGGGCAGAAGTCGGGCGCATAATTCGTTGGGGTTACGCAGTACAAAAAAATGGACTTCCAGCGTTAGATGCAGAAGTAAAAAAGTTGGAAGGTTCCGATAAGTTTTTAAAGTTTGGTGTAGACATGGTAATAGCAGGATATAGTGGCGATGAGGTCAGAAGCATTCTTAATACTACAATAGAGTCTACCTTTGGTCGTAACTCAGTGCCCGCAAAAATCTTACAAGACATGGGGGCAAATGCTCCAGCCTTTGGGATGATTGGAACCTTGGTTGGACTAGTAATTATGTTAGGTAATCTGTCTGATCCAGCCGCTTTAGGGCCCAGCTTATCCATTGCATTAATTACCACGCTCTATGGTGTTATGTTCGCGAGACTACTCTTTATTCCGGCTGGCTCAAAGGTACAACAGAGAGAAGATATCGTAAGGTTCCGCAACTACCTAGTCGCAGAAGGGTTAGTACTCTTGGCAGAGCAAAAAAGCCCCAGGTTTATTCAGGATAGAATGAATAGCTTCCTAGACCCTGCCATTCACTTTGATATAGACACCCAAATGAAAGATAAAGCATAAGTATAAAAGGAGCTCAAAAAATGATGCCGCAAGACTGCCCACCGATGCCGCCTGATGAGAGTTGGATGGCTACTTATGGAGACGCTATTACCTTATTAATGGCCTTTTTTGTGCTACTAATGTCTTTTGCTAAAGTTGATTTGGAAGTATTTGACAGTGTATCAAATGGGATAGGCGAGCATATGGCCAAAGAAGATCGTAAATCTGAAAAAGACCACCTTGTTAAATCAATGAAAACTATGATGGTTGTTGAAGGGGCAAATGAGGTAGCCAAAATAGCTTCTGATTCTGAGGGAAGCATCACCCTAGAACTTGACACCGGGGCTTTCTTTAGGCCTGGGTCTGCTGATTTAGCTGAACAGGCTTATCCATTTATGAAAGCGCTATATGATGAACTATCCTCTCCGCTATATCGAAACTTTAATATTAACGTTGAGGGACACACGGATGACGAACCAATAAAAACAATACGTTATCCTTCAAATTGGGAACTTTCTTCAAACAGAGCTGCAACTGTGGTGCGATTTATTATAGCAGAGTCCGCAAATGATACCCGAATAGACACAAATGGACAAAAATATGGTGTGGAACGTTATAGACTAAAAGCGACAGGATACGCAGATACTCAACCTAAAGTTCCAAATAGAGATGCTAGTGGTAACCCAATCAAAGCAAACCAAATAGCCAATAGACGGGTTATTATCCGTGTCAACAAAAGTAGCAATTACAATAAGGTAAAAATACCTAAATTTCGCAGAAAAGCAAAAAAGGCCGCGCAACTAGAAAACACAGAAATTAATGTCTCTAAAAATATTGATATTCCTATAAAACAGATCAAAGGAACAACAGATAGTATCATTTCTAATCCAAATGAAGAAGGGATTAAGAAATTTTATCCTGTTGCATTAACAAATATCAACGAGTCTGCAAAAAGTGTTAAGAAAAAACTGCAGGAGCAAGGTGCTCAAACTACGGATATTATGGCAGAGCTAATGTAAATTTTGAACCCAATCTGTTTTTAAAATCTATTATTGAACTAGGAAGTCCATATTTTCTTCAATAACAAAAGCCCCGTCCCATTCTTGGGCAGCATCTCGGGCCAAGTTATCCATGAATACGTCATCATGATCCGGGTCATGATGAAAAATTCCTAACCGCTTAACTCCTGCCGTCCGACATAACTTAACCCCCTCATTCCAGGTAGAATGCCCCCAGCCAATTCTTGTTTTAAATTCTTCTTGAGTATAAGTAGAGTCATAAAGCACTAGGTCAGCGCCCTCAATTAGACCAAGAATATTTTCATCCAATTTACCTTCAATATGCTCAGTATCTGTTATGAGGCAGAATGATTTACCCCCGCACTCTATTCTGTACCCAGTAGCCCCACTTGGATGATTTAAGCCTGCAGTTATTACTCGGATAGACTTGGATTTCGCGATTTCTAAAATTTCTCCAGAATAAAAATCGTGAAAGTCAATTCCAGCTTGCATAGCCTGCAAAGGTACTGGAAATAAAGGATTTTCCATTTGTGTCTCAAAAACCTTCTGTATTCCTCCATTGTCTTTCAAATGACCGGCATGAATATTAAATTTATTTGAGGATACAAAAGCCGGCGCAAAAAATGGGAAACCGTTAATATGATCCCAATGAGTGTGAGTGAGAAGAATATCAAAATGGTCAACGGGATTTTCCATTAAATGTTGCCCTAGATTTCTAATTCCCGTTCCACAATCCAAAATAAATTTTTGCTTACCGGCGTCAACTTCTACACACGTTGTGTTACCACCATATTTAACATGCAATGGACTAGGAGTAGCTATACTACCTCGACAGCCCCAAACTTTTACCCTTAGTTCCATATATTATCTCTTATGTTAGCCAACAAACTTTGTTTTATGGTGGTAATTATTTAAACAATTTACAACCAAAAGAACCAATCCTAATGCAAATCAGTTTAACCTTATAGCACTATATCTAATGCGTGACGAATGAAATACAATCCACTATTATAAGATAGTATAATTTGACCCACCAAAGAACTGTCCAAAAGGTATGGGACTAAAAGTTGGTGGTTGTTGACTTCGTTATGTTGACATATCTGGCTAATTTTGGCTATTTCAAACAGGGATAAAGTTAATTTGCTAGTATAATAGCTAGTTTTTTGGACGCTGGAGTTTATATAACTAATTATTTACCATGAGAAATTTACAAAAGAGATATAGAAATAAAAATAAACAATAAATTGAGAAAAATTCGAAGACGGATAAATTATGTTTAAAAGTGGTATGCCATCAAAACAAGGGTTATATGACCCCTCGAAAGAACATGACAACTGCGGTATTGGATTCGTTGCAAATATAAAAAATACAAAAAGCCACGATATTGTGAAGAAAGGTCTACTAATACTCAAAAACCTTACCCACAGAGGTGCAGCTGGTGCTGATCCGCTTACCGGAGATGGCGCAGGTATATTAATCCAAACTCCCGACAGGTTTTTTAGAGAAGAGTGCAAAAAAGCTAGTATAAATTTACCTGATTTTGGAGAATATGCTGTGGGTATGGTGTACATGCCGCAGGATGAAAAATCTAGATCTTTAATTGAAAAAGAGTTCGAAAAATTAGTACAAAAAGAAAAACAAGTTTTACTTGGCTGGAGAGAGCTTCCCACTGATAATTCAGTTTTAAGTAAGACCGTTCGAGAACTTGAGCCAAAAATTAAGCAAGTTTTCATAGGCAAAGGTGAAACCTGCTCAGACACTGACTCATTTGAACGAAAACTTTTCGTAATAAGAAAGCAAATTAGTCGATTAGTCAGAGAGAAAAAATTATCTGGTAATGAAGACTTCTATATTCCATCGCTATCTGCTAGAACAATATGCTTCAAAGGCATGATGCTATCTGACAGAGTTGCCTCCTACTTTACTGACCTTCAAGACGAAAGGGTGGAATC
>PTLG01000104.1 GCA_002937995.1 Alphaproteobacteria bacterium MarineAlpha3_Bin7
ATAATTTTAGATTTGGTTAAGTTTAATTGTTTTTTTAAAATTAAACAAACTGCTGAATTAGTTTTTTGAATAAAAGAAAAGCAGGGTTCCTCTTTTTTCTCAGGATTTTTTTCTTCTGCATATGCAAGAGCGTGCTCTAAAGGAGTCTTCCCTGTTTGTTTTTTAACTCCATAACTTATTGCTGAATTTAAAGAAGACTGAACAATCTTGCCGTTAGATGCTCCCCCAATTGAACCACCAAGTAATGCAACCGATTCAGCACAACCGTTTAATAATAAAACAGTCGATAGTAAAAAAAATATTTTTTTCATAATTTATTGGTATATTTTGAATGTTTTTATATATCTGCTTCTTTTATAAAAAAAAGCTAATTGTGATTGTCTAAATTTTTATTAACACAACTTATGATAGTTAAAACTTAAGTTTTCTACCTCAGGTTTTCTTTTATAATTGGTTAATCTAGATACTTAATTTTGGAATTTTTGTTTATATTAGTTTGTAGTGATGAGGTGAGGCCCTTTAAAGACTCATTCTTTTTCTCGTTTATAATTTTAGATTTGGTTAAGTTTAATTGTTTTTTTAAAATTAAACAAACTGCTGAATTAGTTTTTTGAATAAAAGAGAAGCAGGGTTCTTCTTTTTTCTCAGGATTTTTTTCTTCTGCATATGCAATAGCGTGCTGTAAAGGAGTCTTCCCTGTTTGTTTTTTTACTCCATAACTTATTGCTGAATTTAAAGAAGATTGAAGCATTTTTCCGCTAGATGCTCCCCCAGCTGAAGTGCCGATTAAAGCAACCGATTCAGCACAACCGTTTAATAATAATAATGTGATCAAAAGACCAAATATTTTTTTCATACTCCCTTTTTTTATATTCCCCTCAATCTTTAAGCATAAATCTGCTTATTTTAAAATAAACCGAATCAGTCATAATGAGTTTATCTAATACAACCTACAATGGAAGGGCCTAAATAACAATGGAAGAATCTAAATAGAAAAATCTACGAAATTAACCTTAAAGGTTTATTTTCTAAGCATCCCTCAAGGTTTTCTATCATTTGCAAATAAAATTTTGAATAATTTTCAGCAGTAACGTAGCCGATATGAGGCAATAACAGAGCGTTTGAAAGAAATCTTAATTTATGATCTTGGGGAAGAGGTTCTTTGTCATAAACATCTAAGCCTACACCAGCTATTATTTCGTTTTTTAAGGCTTGAATTAAATCATCTTCATTAACGATTGCTCCTCGAGAAGTGTTGATTAAAAAAGATGTTTTTTTCATCATCTCTAATTCTTTTTTTGTAATTAAATTTTTATATCTATCTCCAAAAACAACATGAATTGAAACAATATCTGCATTTTTCAATAAATCTTCTTTGTTCATTGGAAGAACTCCTATTTCATTTGCATATGTTAAATTTAAATTTTCACTCCATGCACAAACTTCCATTCCAAATGCTTTTGCAATTTCTGCAGCATTATCATCCTGTTTAACTGATTTTTCTTTTTGGTATCCATATCCAATATAAACCATAACACCTCTTTTTAGACATCTCTCTAAAGCTGTCCGGAATTCTTGAGTTTCAACTTTTTCTACATCTAGACCAGAGAGAATCACCACTGTCTCTTGAGCCGACTTTATTGCTTGTTTAAGCTTTTTGTTGTGAGCTTTATTTCCCACAATTTTAGCTATAGGCTCTTTAATTACTTCACTTAGATTATTTTTTAAATAATCATTAGCGAGCGATGATATTTCTGACTTGAGACCTTCCTTTAAGCGCGTGTTTCTCATGTATTTATGGTTTTGATGAAAGATTGCACCCATAAAAATAGCAATGAATAGAGTCCAGCCGCCGTGGTGGGCGTATATACCAAAAACAAAAACAAAAATGATAATCCATAAAACCCAATAACCCCGAATACCAACACCACAGAATTTAGTTAAGTCATAACTTCTATCTAATTGCCGGCCGCAAAAGATCCCCACGCCTGCAGTGCTAACTATAGCAACTAGCCAAATAACATTTTCCCAACCTAAAAAGTTTTCCACAAAGCCACCAAGAAAATTAATTAACTAAAATAATAAATGTTCCAAACCGTGTCACTGTTTGAAGCATTTAATTTTATCTTTTTTGAAACAATCCACAAAAGCTAGTCAACCGAGCTAAATCAGTAATGGAGTCTTTAGGTGGTGAGAAATATTCTACCACCTTAAAAATTTTTTCAATTTCTAATTTGACATTAATATTATCATTTTTCCAACCCCCGCTTGTGGGTAAGCAACGTCCATCCAAATTTAAAACAAGAAAATGACCCCCATCAAGCAACACATCATGTAATATTTGTAAGTCATACAGAGGGTCCTCTGCATGTTGTAATACCCAAATACAAAAAGCCTGGTTGGCTCGAAAACCAGTATTGGTTAGGTTTTTTAATGATGTTGTTGAGCAACTCATGAAAGTTTCGCTGTTACAGTAAAACTCAGCTAGCGCTCTCATACTTTTGCTAATATCAACACCTATCACCGTACAATTTATTTTTTCTAATAAATCTTTCGAAATTCGTCCTATGCCGCATCCGTAATCAATAACAGTGTTTCCCTCGGAGATTTGAAGTTTATTTAATAACATGTTAACTAGCGGGATTGTCTCTTTTTGCCACCGTTCTTCAGTTGTGACACCATTTTCTGGAGTTAATATTTTCTGTTTAGCTTCTTCGATATTACCAACTTCGAAAAAGTTTGAGAGATAGTCGCTGTCTGTCATTGGATAGTCCAATTCTGTAACATAGTTAGTATAGTCTAGTGCTGATTTGTTATTTTACAGCTTTTCAAATAGAATAAACAGTACAACAGATAGTTTAGGGTCAATGGGAGAGAAAGCAATGGAATTTGCCCTCACAAAAAATCAAGAAAAATGGAAAAAGATTGCCAAAGAATTCGTAGAAAAATATATAACTCCAGAAGTTAGTAGACGAGACAGAATCGAAAACGCCAAAGACAGGATTCCTTGGGACTGGATTGTGGAGGCTGACAAAATCGGGCTTAGAACATTAGGTATTTCTAAAAAGTATGGGGGGGAAGAGGCTGATATACTAACCCTATGCGTGGTGGGAGAAGAGCTTGCAGTTGGTGATCTCGGCTTTGCAGTAATAATGGATCAGTGCTGGAAAATGGCTCACCTGTTTTCAGACGCTATGACAACAGAACAGCAAGAGCAATTTATTCCAAAATTTGTCAGCGACCCCGAAGCAACTACGGCAATTGGGGTAACTGAACCTGGAGCAGGTTCGGATCATCAGGGATATTATGATGAACCAGATATAGATTACAGAACTACAGCAGTTCTTGAGAACAACCACTACCTATTAAACGGAGAAAAGCACTACATTTCTAACGGTTCAATGGCCAAACTTTATTTTATTGTTGCTCGCCTTGATCCCAGTAAAACATTGATGGAGAGTGGGGCGGTATTCATAGTTCCGCACGATACACCTGGGTTTAAGGCTATGGGGTTTCATGAAAAAAGTAGTCAGAGATTGGCAACAAATGGAAAATTAAAATTTGAAAATTGCAAAGTGCCAAAGGAAAATATCCTTTTGGGGGAAGGTAAGCTAGGTGAATTACGAAGTCGCTACATGAGGGGCAGCAAGGCTGAAGCAGCAGCTACTGCGTTGGGAGTTGGCAGGGCCGCTTATGAATACGCTTTTGATTATGCAAAAAATCGAAAACAAGGTGGAAAAAAAATTATAGAGCAACAAGCGGTGGCAATGATGCTTGGAGAGAGCGCAATGAAGTTGGACTCTGCGAGATTACAAATCTATAAAGCCGCATGGCTTGCGGATCAGGGTCATCCGACAGCACCAGTGCATAGTTTGCTAGCAAAAGTAAATGCATCGGAAACCGCATTTGAGGCATGCAAAGTTGCGTCCGAAGTGTTGGGTGGGGCTAGTATTATGTATGAACATCCCGTGGAAAAGTACTTGAGAGATGCGACTAGTTTTTTGCATTCTGATGGAACTAATCAGATGTGCCTACTAAGAGCTGTTCGTGCAATGGCTAATAATTCTCATGATGAAGTATTTGGATTTTAGTATTTGAAAGTCGCCTATATCTGAGAATGTCCGCCGTCAACTACTAATTCCGCCCCTAACATATAACTTGAGTCAGATGTTGCCAAAAAAACAGCAGCACGAGCTATTTCCTTTGGCGTTCCCATTCTTTGAACGGGGATATCTTCTTTTATGTGTCTGCTCAGTTGTTCCGGGTCACTACCCATTCTCTCGAAGATAGGAGTTTCTGTTGGGCCTGGGCTTAGAGTATTGACTCTTATCTCTTTTTCTAAGAATTCAGATGAAAATGATCTAGATAAAGAACGAATACCTGCCTTTGTTGCCCCATAAACTGATAGCCCATTTGCTCCTACGTTACCCAATGCAGAAGAAACTAATATTACAGAGGCCCCTTTTGACAAAAGTGGAATTGCCTTTTGTACTGTGAAATAGGTACCTTTGAGATTAATATTAACAATTTCGTCAAATATTGCTTCGCTAGTTTCTTCGACAGAGGCAACTTTGGCTACTCCGGCATTTACAACCAAAACATCTATTTGCGCCAAATATTTGGCAGCTTCAGAAAATAAAGAGTTGATTTGTAGGACATTGCTTACATCAGCAACTACAAAACTAGAGTCATCCCCTATTTTTTTACAAGCTTTTTCAAGGGAAAGTTTATTTCTGCCACTAATAAGTACCTTTGCTCCTTCTTTATTAAAAGCACTCGCGGTAGCAAGACCAATGCCACTGCTTCCACCTGTAATTAATGCTTTCTTGCCCTTCAACCTCATTTTTTAACCCTGTTTGTATCTTTGGAGATATGTGTTGAAAGAAAATATTACTATAAGATTTATAACGCCTGCAATACTTCCAACCGCAAACGACCAATAATAGGTTCCTGTAAGGTCAAACAAGACCCCTCCTTGTAGTCCGCCAAAAGCCATTCCAATCCACCCAGACATTCCAACTATTGACATTGATTTTGCTAAAACTGAAGGAGTGACCATTACGCGGACGCATACGAGGAAAGTGGCCATGGTCCCGGAAAACCCTACTCCAAAAATAATTGCTACTAAATAAGTTAAATACAAGTTATCGATAAATGGGAATAAAAATATCACAGACGTTTGCGTTAGAGACATTAGAGCATAGCTTTTTATAGCGCCCAAAGTATCGGCTAGCTTTCCTCCAAGAACTCTGCCAAAGGCACCGGCTATCATTAGTGTTAAAAGGACATTCGCAGCACTTTTTGCTGTTAGCCCTTGGTCTGTTAGTAATGGCACTAGATGAACTACAACTACCGACATAGCGGTGCAGCAAAATAAAACAGCAAAAGAAATCCATCCAACTATTGCCAGGTTGGATGGCCCCTCTTTGCCCTCTTTTTTTTGATTGTTTGAAGCCCCAGAGAACTCGGACCGCGAAGGAGCCTCGCGAAGGAACAACGATATTGGGGCAGCTATTATTAAGTAACCTATCCCAAGGTACAAATATGCTTGCTGCCATCCATATCCATCAATTAGATAGCGTGCAATATAGGGTATCACTCCCTGACCAACTGCTGACCCAGCGAAGGTGCAGCCGAGTGCTAAACCAACATTTCTTGAAAACCAAAGTCCAACTGATGCGTAAAGGGGGCCAGTTACTGTAGCATGACCAATAGCTCCAAAAAGGAAGTAGTATAGGTAAAAATCGGCCAAGCTCTCAATATTTGAAAGTAGAATTAAGGGTATTCCTATTGTAAAAGCGCCAAGTCTAGAGATCCAGCGTGACCCATACTTATCTACCAATATACTCCAAAGGACCCCCGACACACTGGTTGCTAGTGTCATTATGGTGTAGCCCATAGATAGTGACCCACGGGTCCATCCAAATTCGTGGACTAGTGGTTTGAGAAACATACTTACAGATGCCATTGTACCAAATGCTATGGCATTTAGAATGAACGCTATAAAGACAATCATCCAGCCGTAATTTCGGGTACTTAAACTAAAAACCATTAGTAGTTACCTATAAACTAATTCGAAGGTAATTGGAGTATCTTTGAGAAATATATTGCTAAAAAGTGGCCCTTTCAGATAGGGTTCAAAGAACAAACATAGTTAACTTAATTTATTTAGCAATATTATATTACATTTTGTAAAAAATGTTAGCGGTTGTAAGTTTTGGGATAAATCACAGTGATCCGAAGCGAAGATAGAATTTTGACCACGCACACTGGTAGTTTGCCAAGGCCAGAAAAGCTAGTTCAGCTAATGTTTGCCAAGGAGGAAGGGCAAGAGGTTGATCCTAGTGAGTTAAGTCTTGCTGTTAAGCAGTCTGTGAGGGAGGTGGTAGAAAGGCAATTAAAGGCTGGAATAGATATTGTTAATGATGGCGAAGTAAGCAAACCAAGTTATGCTACCTACATAAAGGATCGACTGGCTGGTTTTGGGGGAGAGAGTACCTCGCTAGTATATCAAGATTTGTCAGAATTTCCAGCTATGGCAGAGAGAGTTTTTAATGATCCAGGTCGCTCTAGACGAAAGACGCCTGGTTGTAATTCAAAAATTAGTGTTCACGATCAAGATGCAGTGTTCAAGGATATCGAGAATTTAAAAGAACACATCGAGGCTACAAGTTTTGGGTATTTTTTAAATGCAGCTTCTCCTGGAGTTATATCCTTATTTTTTTCAAATAGTTTTTATCCAGATTTTGAGACATATCTTTTTGCTATAGCTGAGGCTATGCGATACGAGTACCAGGCTATAGTTGACGCGGGTATTTCACTGCAAATTGATTGTCCTGATTTGGCAATGGGTAGACACATCCAGTATGCATCGCTTGAAACCAAAGCCTTTCGTCAGAGAGCAGAATTACACGTTGATGCCTTAAATTATTCTTTAGAAGGTATAGATGCTGATAAAGTTAGGCTTCATCTTTGTTGGGGAAACTACGAAGGACCTCACCACTGTGATATTCCTCTTAACAAGGTAATAGACATTGCTTTCAAAGCTAACGTAAGTGGTATTTCATTCGAGGCTGCAAATCCTAGGCACGCGCATGAATATGTAATATTTGACGATTTAAAAATACCTGATGATATAGTGCTTATACCAGGTGTTGTGGAATCAAAGTCAAACTTTATCGAACACCCCGAGTTAATTGCCCAAAGGATAGAGCAAATAGCAAAACGGGTTGGCAGAGAAAACGTTATAGCGGGCACAGATTGTGGCTTTGGAACTTGGGTTGGACAGGCAGCTGTAGAGACCGAAATTGTTTGGGCAAAGCTGGCTGCAATGGCAGAAGGGGCAAAAATTGCTTCTGATAGCTTGTGGTGCTGACCCTTTAACTTAATAAAGAAAAAAAAACCGCCTGGTATATGCACAACAGGCGGTTAGTGATCCAGCTCTATTTTTTTCCCGTTCTATATTTTATGAGAAGAGTTTATCTTGTCTGACTTAACAATTAATGAAGAAAAGGCCGCCAAGTTAAAATAACGAGGCGGCCAGTGCAAAGATCAAATAAAACAGGGAGGTAAAAATTTGATCTGTGAATTGCCACGTTTCTATTTCAGAAACTCAATAAGTACTAGCGTTCATTCATCAAATCAGCCATGCAAAAAATGCATACGCTTCCTCAACAAGGTAACGGAATCATTGGCTAGTTGCGTTTAATATATTCATTAGGAACTTTTAACTATTTTTTTACCTGAATAATTTAGCCCTTAAGTTCTTTATAGTTATACGAATACTATTACACATATGGGGGATTTTAAGATGATAGAACTGGTAGTGACCTTTTTTAGAAGAAGCCTTGTTAAGGAACCGACTGCTCTGCAGAGAGCTATTTTTGATCACGTCCAAGAAGCTACATATACTCGTACACGCTAACATATCTCATTACATTTCTTAAACTAATAGAAAAGACAGTCTTCGGTTGAAATTAGCCAACGGATAACAGTCTATAAAGCAAGAATTTCTATTCTAGTTTTATATTAGGACTTGTTTATTTTAGGCCCTATTTTTAATACCGAAGTGTCAAACTTGAACAGTATTTATATCTATCTGTCTATAATTCTGTTGGTCAGAAAAAATTTGATAAGCACATGGAGTATCTGCCTTTCCACGGTTTACCGATATAATTAACCATAACAACTCGGGTTCAAAACAATTTTTTAGGTCTGTAGCAGATGGTATAGCAGCACAATCTGGGTGAGAGTGATAGTGTCCAACAAGCTTAACGGGGGTTCCCCTTATTTCTTTTTCTAGCATAATTCTAGTTTTTGGATCTGCCTCAAATTGAGTGTTAGACTCCGCAGCCAAAATGTTTTTGGCCTCTACAACCCGTATTACCTCTACTACCTTTGGGCTAGCCAGTTGGCCTACTAGGAAACCACATGCCTCAGACGGATAACAATTTTCTGCAGATATTTTTACTCTATCTAAAGATAGTTTGGTAATATCAATCCTTGAAATCATTTCTTCGTTCCTTGATTAGATATTTATTTAATAAGGAGCCATTGTCGCGTGAAAAAACGAACACCTCTTTATTACCGGCATTGTTTATAAAATTTATTATAATTTCAGATTTGTTGGCGTTCGTACTTGTCACCTTTGATCCACTGGGGACTTTCAATATCACTCTTTCATTCGGATTTTTCTGAATAGGTGCTTTATTTATGACACGGTGATCAGGGTTATTGCTTAAAGTCTGATCAGAATTCTGGAATTTAAACATGATCCCAATTGCCAGAACAATAAATCCAACTACAATGATGAATCCTAGTATAACTACTAAGGCTATTAACCCTTTATTTGTTTGCATTGGATACCTGTTGACCTCAGCTATGATTTCACACGCAATAAATATACATTCTTTATGTGTTTCACAAAACCATTCTGGAATGCGTTTAGATCTATTTTTAAGTAACCAAATTGACCAATTATCAAGAACT
>PTLG01000105.1 GCA_002937995.1 Alphaproteobacteria bacterium MarineAlpha3_Bin7
TCTATATCGTCTGTTTCTAC
The DNA here is from genome assembly GCA_002937995.1 of Alphaproteobacteria bacterium MarineAlpha3_Bin7. GTDB lineage: Bacteria > Pseudomonadota > Alphaproteobacteria > Rhodospirillales > UBA2165. The sequence continues at coordinate 21 of PTLG01000105.1, forward strand.
ATTAACATGATCAATTGTTGCTACTTCCATAATAAATATCCGGTCAATTTGTTCCCAAATTAGTGTAACATCTTTATACTATATCTGGTCAATAGATTTGGTTTTTATATTAAATATTTATAATTCTAATAATTGGAAAGGAATTGTCCCTGATATGACTAAAGTATTAATTGTTACAGGCGGCAGTCGTGGTATTGGTCACTGTGTGTCTGTGGGTGCGGCGAAAGACGGGTGGGATATTTGTATTAATTACAAGGAGAACAAAATTCGTGCCGACGAGACGGTGAAATTAGTTAAAGGCCTCGGAAGAAAATCCATGTCCGTGCAAGCCGATATTTCAAAAGAAAATGAAATCAAGCACCTTTTTGATGAATGCGAAAAACAACTTGGCCCAATCTCTGGTTTTGTAAATAGTGCCGGTATTGTTGAGCCATATGGAAACATTGCAGAGGTTAAAAATGACGAACTTGAGACACTTATTAATCTCAACGTAAACGGAGCTATCTTAGGTTCTAGAGAAGCTGTTAAAAGAATGTCTACGAAATATGATGGTGAAGGTGGTTCTATAGTGCTGCTTTCCTCGGTATCCTCTCGTTTGGGTTCCCCTGGAGCTTGTGTACCTTATGCAGCGTCAAAGGGTGCAGTGGATGCTTTGGGTTGGGGGTTAGCTCAGGAGGTTGCTCGAGAAGGGGTGCGGGTAAATGTGGTGAGCCCAGGCCTCATAGATACAGAAATTCAGCCAGAGGGGCGGGTTGAAGAACATGGTCCATCGTTACCTGCAGGTAGAGCTGGTCGACCAGAGGAAGTAGCTGCCGCCATATTGTGGTTATTATCCGATCAAGCCTCCTATGTTTCCGGAAGCAATCTTATGGTTTCTTATGCCAGATAAAGAAAACCTGCCCCTATAATTAGGGGCAGGTTCAAATAAGTTTAAATTAAATACTTATTTAATATTATACTTGTGAGGCAGCTTGATGCCATCTTGTTCGGCAATTTCAAGATATCTCTTAAAAAGTTTACTACCTGGGAGGCCCTTTTTATCCAGCATTTTGGCGCTGTCATTTGACCAACCATCATAAGCCTGTGCCATGGCTTTTCTTTGATCATAAGGTAGCTTATATAGCGTACTTCCGTCCTTTTTTAGGGCCTTTAAAGACGAACCATATTTTTTTGTTGCTAGTTCAGCCGTTTTTACTTCCCACTTTGCTCTTTCTTCATGAAAGATTTTCTGAACTTCTTTTGGAAGTTTTGCCCAGCTGTCCATGTTCATGGTCATTTGATACAAGGTTGTAGCACCCCAGCCAACTTCAGTGTAAAATTTAGCTGGTTCATCAAGTTTAAAACCTTTCCATGCTGGTGGAAAAATTACAACACCTTCGTAAACACCAGATTGGAGTGAGTTATAGGCTTCGTTCAAGTTTGTCTGAATAACAGTAACCCCAGAAAGAAGCTTTAACCATGGTAAATTAAGCCCAGCGCCAGCAATCTTATGTCCAGATAGATCACTCATTTTCTTCCAACCAAACTTAGTGCCTAAACCATAGGAAGAGAAAGTTCCCTTACCAACTACCCACTGATTGAATTTCTTAACATCTCCCTCCCACTCGGGAAATTCTTTATAAGTTTTGTTAGTTATTCTCAGTTGGGTCATTGGGTCATCAGTTACCATTGGCACGTAAAAATGGAAAGCCAGTTGAGTTGTTTTTGTTGGCTCAAAGCAAGCGCAAAACAAACCAATATCAAAAAGCTTCTTTTGAACGTTTTCCAAGACATCGAAGGGTCCAGAAACTGTATTCCAAAGTTTAATAAATTTAACCTTATGGCTAGTCTCAGCAGCTACCCTTTTCTCAATAGTAGGCACTAAATAGTGATGGGCCTGATTGATTGGCTCCAGGGGCATCATGGGTTGTCCCGAACCAATTTTTAAAGTGAAACTGGCTGCGGAAACCAATGAAACCGACAAGATGACTGCAACAGCACTTACCATGCTTGCTACACCCAGCTTACAAATTCGACCTAAGTTCATTATACGCTCCCTAAAAAAATAAAAATTATAATGTTTTAATAACTTTCTTATCTTACACATTAGATCGTGCTTGGCAAATGCAGATCTTTCCTTAATATAACTTTCTGTTACATTACTAGTGACCTTCTAGTTTGGTGTTTTTCGGGTATTTTCCTAAAAAACAAGTGGGTTAGTTGTAATGGGCAATATTGAGAGCCCTATCGTTGTTGGTTTGGGAGGACAGCATGGCAGGTTTGCAGGAAGCGGAAGAGGTAGGAGAAAAACAAGATTTTGTTGATCGTTCTACAGAGGTACTGAGCACGGTTTCAGCCTTTTGGGGTCTTCTTCTTTGTGCTGTATATTTATATGACATTATAGGTAGGGAAGCATTTAATGCTCCCTTCCAAGGCACTCATGAACTGGTTGCTAACTCTATTGTTGGTATTTTATTTCTTGAATTACCCTCGTCAATTAAGCGTCGGGCAATGATCCGTACGGTTTTTATTTTTAATGCTGTATCAGATCAGATGAGGCGTATTTTAGACTGCACCACCTATATTCTCGGTATACTGCTTTTTGCAGCAATTATCTGGGGTGGTTGGGATACAATGATAACCAGCTGGAAACTATTAGAAATTGAGGGGGCAGGGGCATTTGAGGTGCCAGTCTATCCTGTCAGGACAATAATTATTATTTTTAGCAGTATTTGCTGCTTCATATATATGCAACTTATTTATTATACAATCACAGGAAAAATAACGCCAAAAAAAGGATAAAGGGACGTGGGTTTAGTCAACATCAGACAAAACAGAAGAGGATAGCCAATGTTAGAGGCACCAACAGTTCTACTCTTAATGGGTATAGCCTTGATTGTTTTTATAGTTGCTGGGCTTCATATTTATGTAGTCTTGGGTATGGTTTCTCTAGTGGGCACCTATCTACTTTTCGGGGATGTAGGTATAACTCTCGAATTAGCAAGTAGCTCAGCCTATGCAGTATTGAGAAATGCAGTCTTTGCGGCGATACCTCTTTTTGTGCTTATGGGAGAGTTCATGAGCAGGGCTGGAATGGCCACTGATTTATACAAGATAGCAAATTATTTTCTGAGGAAGCTTCCGGGTCGTTTGGCGATAGCTACAGTTCTGGGTAATGCGGTTTTTGCTGCAGTTACTGGGGTAAGCGTTGCATCTGCTATGACATTTTCTCGGATAGCCTACCCGGAAATGATGAAGTTTGGTTATAACAGAAGCTTTGCCTTAGGTTCCATTGCTGGAAGTGCTAGTTTAGGTATGCTAATACCTCCTAGCGTTCTTTTGATCGTGTGGGGAATTATAATTGAGAAGTCGATAGGCAAGCTTTTTCTCGCTGGTTTTATACCTGGGCTTATCTTGGCTTTGTTAATGGGTATTTATGTTTCCGCCAGGGCTAGTATGAGGCCAGACCTAGCTCCATCAAAAATCAAGGGAGACACCGAGTCTATAGCAACAGTACCCACTGGAAAAGAGATAATCAGTGGGTTAGGGGTAATAGTACTTATTCTTTTAGTTTTGGGAGGTTTATTTGCTGGGTTTTTTACTCCAATGGAGTCAGCAGCCGTTGGTTGTGGCGGAGCAATTATTTTCTCCTATATCAAAGGTCTTCGCTGGTCTCAGTATAGGACGGCGGTGGTGGACTCAGGGAAAACCATAGCCCCAGTTCTGGTTTTACTTATGACAGCAGCGATGTACGCAAAGTTTTTGGCGCTCGGTTCTGTGGTAGACATGATACAGGACATTATTAATGGCATGGGTTTGGGGCCCTTTGGCGTAACAGTTTTGATGATTCTAATTTGGCTAGCCCTGGGCACATTAATCGACTCTATTTCTATTATTCTTTTAACTGTGCCAATATTTTGGCCACTCGCTGAAGCCGCAGGTTGGGATGTAAATGCCTTTGCTATTTTTGGTATCCTTGCTATCGAAGCAGGTCTACTCACGCCGCCATTAGGCCTGCTGGTATATACTGTAAAGGGGGCTGTCCCCGATCCCAGTGTTACTTTAACGGAGATCTTTGCCGGTTCCATACCCTATTGGATTTTAATGCTGATAGTAATGACTATTATTTGGATTTGGCCAGTTACAGCTACTTTTTTGACCACCTTTGGATAGTACATTAGACTAGATTCTGATGGGTAATAATCTCTGGAAATTAACCGCAGCGAATATCACAGTTGGTATAGCGAGTAAATCTTTCTCTGCCTCAGAGGTGGTTCAATCTCATTTGCAACATATTGAAAGGGTAAATCCTAAGGTCAACGCTATTGTCACTTTGGACGCAGAATTTGCTGTTTTGCAAGCAAACGAGGTGGACAAAAGGGTTAAAGAGGGTAAAAAGCTTAGACCCTTAGAGGGTGTACCTATTGGGATCAAAGATACCACAGCTGTTAAGGGTATGAGGACTACTCATGGTTCAAAATTTTTTGAGCATCACGTACCCGATACTGATGATATTATTGTTGACCGTATAAAAGCTTCTGGGGCTATAATATTAGGTAAAACCAATACACCAGAGTTTGCTGCCGGGGGTAACACTTTTAACGATATCTTTGGGGCGACAAAAAATCCTTGGAATTTGAGCTTGTCGGCAGGAGGTTCAACGGGAGGGGGGGCGGCTGGTCTTGCTGCTGGTATGTTTCCATTGGCATCTGGCACAGATTTAGGTGGGTCCCTTAGAATTCCAGCCGCGTTCTGCGGAGTTCAGGGCATCAGGCCAACAGTCGGTTTAGTTCCAGTAGGTCCAAAAAATCTGCCATTCCAGTCACTAGGTGTCTCAGGACCCATGGCTCGAAATTCACATGATCTCGGCGTTCTTCTTGAGGTGATGGCAAAGCCGCATTACATGGACCCACTATCACCAGGTTTTGGTTTTGAACTTACTCAAGAGAAAAATCATAAAGAACTTAAATTGGCATATGTAAATGATCCTGTATGCATTGGTATAGATAATGATGTAGCGGATAAATGCGAAAAAGCTGTTCATGACCTGGCAAACTTGGGGCACAAGGTAGAAATAATTGAAATTGACTTCTCAGAGGGGCGAGAGGCCTTTGAAATTTTGAGGGCACAGTCCATGGTTAATGGTTTTCTTGACTATGTAGAAAAACTTGATCAAATGGGAGAAAATATAGCGGGTAATATTAAAAGGGGATTGGACCAGTCCTCTTTGGATGTTGCGAGGGCAGAGGTTACTAGAGGAGAACTATGGAAAAAGCTAGCAGCAGTCTTTACTACTTATGATGCCCTGGTGACCCCAACTCTTCCTATTACACCTTTTCCATTTGAGGATAACTATCCTAAAAACATAGATAATAAGCCGACGAGAAGTTATATTGACTGGTTTTCAACCACGTTTGTCTTTTCTTTGTTTGGTGTACCTGCCCTTTCAGTACCAGCTGGGTTAAGTAATAATAAATTACCAGTCGGTCTGCAGATAATAGGGCCTCATTTTAGTGAAAATAGGCTACTTCGTTTAGCCAAAAATGTTGAGGAACTGTTTCCAATTGGTTTTCCTACAATTGATTAGTGGTCTTTATTTGATTCAATCAGAATTTTTTACTGCTGCGGTTGATATGTGGCTATATCTTGATCTATTGTATAAGCTAACAATATAAAAAAGGTTTTTACTGGATAGGAGGGTTTTAATGTCAAAAAGTGTGATAATTACGTGTGCGGTGACTGGCGCGATACATTCCCCAACAATGTCGGAATACTTGCCAATAACACCAAATGAGATAGCTGAAGATGCTATTGCTGCCGCTGAGGCAGGAGCTTCGATTCTCCATTTGCACGCAAGAGATCCTAATGATGGGCGACCGACCCCTGACCCAGATGTTTTTATGGAATTTTTACCAAGAATAAAGCAGTCGACTGATGCGGTTGTAAATATTACTACTGGCGGGGGGCATGGTATGACCCTAGAGGAGAGATGTGCGGGAGCACTGAAGGTGAGCCCAGAAATGACTTCTCTCAATATGGGTTCTATGAACTTTGGCCTTTATCAGATTTTAGATAAAATCAAGGATTGGAAGTATGACTGGGAGCCAGCTTACTTTGAGATGACACGAGACTTTATATTTAGAAATACCTTCAAGGATATTGAGTGGGTTCTAAAAAATTTGGGTGAAGATCACGGTGTTCGCTTTGAATTTGAATGTTATGACATGGGGCATCTTTATAATTTAGCTCATTTTGTTGATCGAGGTTTAGTAAAGCCACCTTTTTTTGTTCAGACCATTTTTGGAATTTTGGGTGGTATTGGAGCTGATATTGAGAACCTTATGCATATGCGCAGAATTGCAAATAAGCTGTTTGGTGAAGAAAATTATGAGTGGTCCATTTTAGCTGCAGGAAAGCATCAGATGAGTTTTGTAACCACTGGTGCAATTTTGGGAGGAAATGTGAGAGTGGGACTTGAGGACTCATTATTTTTGGGTAAAGGTGAGATGGCAAAGTCAAATGCTGAGCAGGTAGCTAAAATTCGAAGGATTATCGAGGATATGTCTCTTGAAGTGGCAACTCCTACTGAGGCCCGCGAGAGGCTTGCGCTTAAAGGTGGAGACAACGTATCGTTTTAAAGCTTAGTAAATGGTGAAAAAACTAAGATCGGTACTAATCACCGCTGGCGCGTCCGGGATAGGCAGGGCAGTCGCTGATTGTTTTGCAGAGAGTGGTTATGATGTTCATGTTTGCGATATCAATTCTGATCTTATAGATGCTATCTCCGAGGAAGATAATCAAATAACTGGCAGTATTTGCGATGTATCTGACCCGGATCAAGTAAAACAATTGATTGATCAATTGTTGCGAGAAAGCAGTGGCTTTGATGTGCTTGTAAATAATGCTGGTATTCCAGGCGGTAATGCGCAAATTGAAGATATTGAGTTATCAACTTGGAAAAAGACCCTAGATGTAAATCTCAGCGGAATGTTTTACTTCATTAAGAATTTGATACCTGTTATGAAAAATAATGGCTCAGGATCTATAATTAATATTTCCACGGCTTCTGTTAGAACGGGTATGTTAAATAGGCTCCCATATATAGCTACGAAAGAGGGGGTCATGGGTTTAACGAAAAATGTAGCAAGAGAATTAGGGCCATGGAATATAAGGTGTAATGCAATATTGCCAGGGCTTGTAGATAACGACAGAGGAAAACAAATATTAGCCGACAAAGCGAAGGAGGAGGGTAAATCAATCTCTCAAATAGAGGAGGATTACCTGAAATATATTTCTATGCGCTGTTGGATTCATCCCAGAGAAATTGGAGATTTAGCTGTTTTCCTCGCGTCGGAAAAAGCTAAGCATATTACTGGTCAATTTATCGCGGTAGATGGACAAATGGAATGGGAAGCCTAAGTTATGTCAGGGCGATAGTCTTTAAGACTTGTGTATTGTACAAGTTCTATGTGGTTACCCTCAGGGTCATCAATTATTGATAAAAATACGCCATCCCTAACTTCAGCGATTTGGTTTTCAGTTCTGAAGTTATCAATGTGTTGTTCCACAGTATCTAACGCCATCTTCAAATCATTCACTATAAAAGTCAAAAACACGTTACCTGCCGTTGATAACACTTCGTTTCCAGTAGAACGCTTATCCGGGTCTGATTTTGGTCTAACCAGTTTTATCCGTTCTCCGTAATTTGTTTGTAAGCGAACAATAGTGTAGCCACCTTTTGTAAAACCAGTTTCTTTACTTTTTCCAGCCTCTACCTCTATTTGGCTAACGAGTTGAAAACCTAATACTTCATTGTAAAAATTAATCATCTGCTCAAGATGATTTACGCAAATACCTACTTCTAGTGGGGATATTATTTTTATCACTGTTTCAATCCTTTTTGTTGCATCTACTGACAAGGGACAACATACTGTATTTATAGCCCCAATTTCATTTTAAAAAAAGTTATTCATATAGTTCAGGGAGGGCATATTGAGATTTGCGTGTGATACTGGAGGCACCTTTACAGACCTAATTGTCGAGGATGAAACAGGGTCTCTTTCCATGTATAAGGCGGCAACAACACCCGATGACCCAATTGTTGGGACAATTAACGCACTTCGTTTAGCGGCCGAAGATAAGGATTTGAGCCTATCGGATCTGCTCAAGGAAGGAGAAATGTTTATTCATGGGACAACACATGCGATTAACGCAATAATAACTGGTAATACTGCTAAGACAGGTTTTTTTACTACTAAAGGTCACCCAGATATACTCGTAATTAGAGAGGGCGGGCGGATTGAACCATTTAATTTCAAGGTTGCTTATCCAGAGCCCTACATACCGCGGTCGCTTACTTTTGAAGTTCCTGAACGAATAAATAGTAATGGTGAGGTTATTACACCTCTAGAAGAAGGTGTTTTTTTGGAATTATTAGATCAAGCTCGAGATGTTGGGCTTGAGGCAATATCAGTATGTTTCCTCTGGTCTATTGCTAACCCAGTTCATGAGATTAGAGTCGGTGAGCTAATAACAGAACACTTGCCAGACGTGCCATTTTCTTTATCTCACAAACTTAATCCAGCTCTCAGAGAATATAGGCGAGCATCGGCAACCTCAATAGATGCTTCTCTAAAACCTTTGATGACGGATTATTTAAACAACCTAACCCATCGGCTAAAAAGTGAGGGTTTTTCTGGTGAGACCCTAGTTTTGACCTCACAAGGCGGAATGATTGAGGCCGAGGAAATGGCATCCGCCCCAATACATGCGATAAACTCTGGCCCATCCATGGCACCAATTGCCGGCAGG
>PTLG01000106.1 GCA_002937995.1 Alphaproteobacteria bacterium MarineAlpha3_Bin7
CCCCCACAGTTCCGTCAGATTTTAGAACCCATAAATCCAAATTCTTTTTTTCTTTGGAACCACAAACAAAAAACGGCTTTTCGTCAAAAACGGGGCTATGGGCCTGAAATTGAAAGCTTTGAAATCGTAACCCAGGATTTTCAATAATGGCCTTTTCGATCAAAAGGGTTGCTAAAAGTGGAGCATGTACCAATAAACCTTCGTATCCTTCCTCCTCCATACAATACTTTCGATCATAGTGAATTCGGTGGGTATTAAAGGTAAGTGCCGAATAGCGAAATAGAAGCATAGAATTAGGGACTATTTCAGTTTTCCATTGTGGAATATTTGTTGCTGGGTTTTTTGAGGAAACCTGCTTTCTCTTATCCTGTAGATCCCGATATACAATATTTTGTGTTTCAATTAAATTTCCACCCATACTACCTTTTATGGTGTGCTCTACTTCAACAAAAATAAGGTTTCCAGAACGACCTTTTTTGGGGACTACGTCTTTAATTACCGAACACTTCTCAGCTTCCTCACCAATTTGAAAATCGGATAAAAATTTAAACTTACCGCCACCCCACATTCTGCTTGGTAGTTTTACGGGGGGCAAGAATTGGCCAAGTTTTCCATGGCCATCAGATTTCAATTCTGAGAGACGAAGGCGAGGTAAAAAGTAAATCCAGTGCCATAGTGGAGGAAGTATATCCCCAGTTTTAAATTCAACTTTTTTTCGATCGAGTGTCATCGCTAACTGGATAGCCGATCCCTCAGAAATAAAATCTGATGATCTCTCAGTTTTCCCAATCCATTTCTTTAGGTAATCTAGATCTAAATCGTCCATCATTTTATCTTAGCCCATCGATTCTTGAGCTGGCCAAACATATCTTGTGCTAAAACGACCGAGGCATGCCTAAAACATGCTCGCCAATATAGGATAGAATTAAATTTGTTGATATCGGAGCTATTCTATAAAGTCGGGTTTCTCTAAATTTTCTCTCAATATCATATTCCTTTGCCATCCCCAAACCTCCATATGTCTGAAGACATGTATCTCCTGCCTCCCATGAAGTTTCAGAAGCCAGAAGTTTGGCCATATTTGCCTCCTCACCACAAGGCTCTCCAGCATCAAATTTCTTGGCGGCAAGCTGGGTCATAAGCTCTGCTGACCTCATCTGCACGTAACACCGGGCGATAGGAAACTGTATTCCCTGATTTTTAGCAATTGCTCGTCCAAAAACTTCTCGCTCAGTTGCATAACTTGAAGATTGCTCTATAAAAAATTTTGCATCCCCTATACACTCGTAGGCAATTAAAATTCTTTCAGCATTCATGCCATCAAGGATATATTTAAAACCCTCCCCCTCGTTGCCAATCAGAGCTTCCTTAGGGATTTCCAAATTATCAAAAAATAATTCGGTAGTATGATGGTTCACCATGGTTTCAACTGGCCTTATAGTAAGACCGCTGTCAACGGCTTCACGTATGTCCACCAAAAATACGCTGAGCCCATCGGTTTTGTGTTTTATTTGATCTTTTGGTGTTGTTCTAGCCAACAGAAGTAGTAAGTCGGAGTGTTCCACACGACTGATCCAAACTTTTTGACCATTAATGATATATTTTTCGCCCTTCCTCTCTGCAAATGTGCTAATGGAGGTTGTATCTGTCCCAGCGGCAGGTTCGGTTACACCAAATGCCTGAAGTCTCAATTTTCCCTCAGCAATTGCTGGAAGATAATTTTGTTTTTGCTGCTCTGAACCATGATTCAAAATTGTCCCCATGGTGTACATTTGAGCGTGAAATGCGCCGGGATGACCGCCAGATCTAGAGATTTCTTCCAAAATTATTCCAGCTGCCTCTAAACCGAGCCCCGCACCACCAAAATTTTCTGGGATTAAAACAGATAGAAACCCCTCTGCACTTAAAACCTTAACAAATTCATCAGGGTACCCTTTGGTTTTTTCTAATTCTCGCCAGTATTTATTTGGAAACTTATTACATAATTGAATAATACTTTCCCTTATACTGCCTAGTTCACTCATTTTTTAAGTAACCTTAGTTTTTTGCTATGGCGGAGGGAGAGGGATTCGAACCCTCGATAGAGCTATAAACCCTATACCGGTTTAGCAAACCGGCGCCTTCAGCCACTCGGCCACCCCTCCAATGAAGCGTTAAATTTAAGACAGAGATCCTATTTAATCAACTCGACAAATAAACTTTTGCCCTATTACGCTCTAATATCAGTTCTTTATTTTTTTAAACCACTATTTTATTGAGTATTTTTTGCGGCCTTGCACCCATATAAGTTATTCCACTGGCATTGACCCCTAAATTAACCATGAGCTTTGCCAATTCAATTGAAGCCGTATAACCCTCCAAAACGGGGACATCCCACCCCCTCTGCTTCAATCCATCTTTAATAAAGGGCTGAAGAAAGAAAGTCATAGAACACCCTAAAGTTATTACTTCAGCACCATCCTCAACGATTGCCGCCTCAGCTTGTTCAATTGCCCTCTCAACAGCTACGGACTTATCACCTTTAAGCGCTGCTTCACATTGAGAGGTAAGTGTGTCTGGGTCTGTATCTCCAGGTCGAGGTAAACTATAACCTATACCTCGAATTGAGCGACAACGATCCTGCAGTTGATGGGTCCTTACCAAATCTCGATAGTAGACATTGTGAACACCTTCAATGTCTATTATTGAAAAACCATCACCCAATAGTGTGGCCAAATACATTTGTGAAAAGGCGTTCCCTGTCACCACAACACCATGTTTATAGCCAATTTCCCTGGACTCCATGAAGCCAGGCTCACCTCCACCAAGCAAAATAACGCCATTATATTTTCCAGACTCACAGGCCTCTCGCACACAGTCTATTCTAGCCGTAGCAGCATAAGCAAACTCCTCTCTGGTCTCAACTGACCAATTGCCATACGGGGGCGGAGCTCCTTCATGAAGTTCCCAATCAACATCTTCCAGGTGCTTCATTACAAAATGACTATTTAATAGCCTTTGCTCTTTTGGTGCGTCAGCAGGTTCGGAATATGCTGGAACCTTGAACTGATCTTCGTCAGGTAGCCTAAAAGGCGGAACTAAAATAAATTTATATCTTGAATCCAAACTCAAATTAAATCTCCTAATTTTTTTAAAAATTCAGATCGATGTTTTACTACCATTCTAGGACGCCGTCAAAACCAAGACTAGAAATAATTATTGAAAATTAGTTTTCTAAAAACAAGTGTTTATAACTAACTGAACTAAAACCCAAACTTGCGATGAAAATATTAATGGGATAGTTTGGTGTAAGTGATATTAGTAAAAAACAGGAAGAAGAGAATGTCATACAGGACAAACCCGGAAACAGTCCTTGATCTTGTGACTGAAAATGAGGCTCATAAGGATCTTTATATAAATGATGAGGTATTTGATTTAGAGATTGAGCATTTGTTCCGTAACACATGGGTTTACGTTGGACATGGTAGCCAAGTACCTAATAAGGGTGATTATTTTACCACTACGATAGCAAACCAGCCGCTGATAATGGTCAGGCATAGCGATGACACTATTAAGATTCTTGAAAATAGGTGTGCCCACAGAGGCGTGGAGCTAGTTGCACAAACACACGGTAACACTGGGAGAACATTTAGCTGCCCTTACCACGCTTGGACCTACAAAACGGATGGTTCTCTGATCGGTATACCTGTAAAAGAGGGATACAATAATACGGGTTTTGAGAAGTCAAGTGCCAAGAAAGGTCTACAAACAATAAAGAATGTCCGCGTCTATCGAGATTTTGTTTTCGTAAGATTAGCAGATGAAGGTCTCTCTTTTGATGAGTTCTTCGGAGAATCCCTAACTAGTATTGATAATATGGTAGATCGATCCCCGGAAGGACGTCTAGAAGTGGTTGGGGATCCCTTGAGGTATATGAATAACTGTAATTGGAAGATGTTAGTTGAGAATCAAACCGACTCATTTCATCCCATGATTGTTCACTATTCATCAGCAGGAACGGTAAAAAAAATATGGGAAGAAATGCAGCCTTACGAAGGCCCCAAACCAATGGTTGTGGAGTGTATAGTGCCGTTCACTATGGATTACGATTTTTATAAGAAAATGGGAATTAGGGTTTGGCAAAATGGGCACGGTCATACTGGTGTAAATTTTTCAATACACTCCGATTATGCTGACACATCGGGATATTTTGAAAAGATGGTTAAGTCGTATGGAGAAACTAGAGCCAAAGAAATATTGGATGAAAATCGTCATAATACAATTTATTTTCCAAATATTATGGTAAAAGGGCCTATCCAAACTTTAAGGGTGTTTAAACCTATCGCAGCCAACAGAACTTTGGTTGAGTCCTGGATATTTAGGCTTGTGGGGGCACCCGATATGCTCCTCGAACGGACGGCTATGTATAATAGACTGATAAATGCCCCAACTTCTATCGTTGGGCATGACGACACAGAAGTCTATGAACGTGCGCAAGAAGGACTAGAATGTAATGGAAATTCATGGATGAACTTTCAAAGAGATCATTTTAGCCCAGAAGGAAAATCGTCCGAAGAGATCTTTGACGGCAGCACAGAGGCTCAAATGCGAAATCAATTTAGAGCATGGAAAAAATTTATGGGAACTACAAAATCAGGGCCTAACGGGTATGACGCCAACTAAGGAAGAACTCATACAATTTGTTTTGCACGAATGCCGATTACTAGATGATTGCGAGTATGAGCAATGGCTGGACTTGTTTCTTGAAGACGGCATGTATTGGATGCCACTTGATTATCAAACTGAAGAAGAAAAACTTACTACATCGTTATTTTATGAAGATAAATTATTATTAGACACGCGTATAAGGCGCTACGCCGGAGATAGAACTTTTTCTCAACAACCGAAAAGTCGCTGTCAACATTTGCTTCAAACGCCAATGGTAGACTCCGTAGATGAAACAAAAAATGAATATAAGCTATATACTCCATTCCAATATGTAGAATATAGGTTAGGCGAAACCCAAACATTTAGTGGCTGGATGCGACATACATTGTCTATACTTGATAATAAACTTAAGATTAAACAAAAACGTATAGATCTGATAAACAGTGATGCTGCTCATCGTAGTATTCAACTTTTTATTTGATTTGTCTTATCTATGAAAGGTTCTGAGTATGACAGAAAAATTGGTTGCTGTCGTAACTGGTGGAGGTAAAGGCATAGGAGCAGGTATTTGTAAATTAATGGCAGAAGGCGGTTATCAAGTAATTTCTGTCGGAAAGGACGCCCCAGATTGGGAACACAAATCTTTCCAACACATTGAACTTGACCTACTTGACCAGATGGAGACTGAGAAATTTGCAAAAACTATGTCGTCAAAGACAAATGTTACCCACCTCATACATAACGCAGGTATTATTCTCCCAAATTTGCTTGAAGATGTAGACGTTCAAGATTTGATAACACTGACCAATTTGCACGCTGGCGCTGCTCTAATTTTGATGAAATCTTTTTTACCCTCCATGAAAAAGAATAAATTTGGGAGACTTGTTTTTATCTCATCTAGGGCTTTGGTCGGTTTAGAAACTCGAACTGCCTACTCATATAGCAAGGCGGGAATTGTTGGAATGGCTAGGACATGGGCTCTAGAGCTTGCCTCAAGTGGCATAACCGTAAACTCAATAGCCCCGGGCCCAGTCTTAACCGACCAATTCTGGGCATTAGTGGAAAAAGACGGGGATCAACAGAAAAAAATAGCAAAAAGTATACCTGTTGGCCGTATCGGAGAACCCGAAGATATTGCCAGAACGGTAATGTTTTTTTCAAACCCAGATAATAGCTTTGTTACAGGTCAGACGCTTTTCGTTTGCGGTGGTACAAGCATCACTTCGTACTAATAAATTATTGACTAGAGTCGACCCTAACAACCTTAAACTGTATTTAAAAAATGCTTCTTTAAGTGTCCTTGCACAGTTTTTAACAATCCCAGCCAGTCACCAGGTTTTTGCTGTCTAAATATCCTCATACTGGGGTACCAGTCCGTATTCTCCCCATCTAATCCCCAACGCCAGTCTGGAACATAATTAAGCAATAGCCAGGTAGGTTTACCTAAAGATCCCGCCAAATGTGCTATAGCGGAATCTACAGATATCACCAAATCTAGGTTTTCTATAATAGATGCCGTATCTATAAAACCATCCTCTATATCAATATCGCTTGAAACGTCTATTAAGTTATCTCCTTTTATAAAATCGTTTTCATTATTTCCTTTTTGCAAAACAACAAAAGTTATTTCGTTCTGATCAATCAAGTTGGAAAAATTCTCTGCTGATGTAGACCTCAGGTAATCACTCTCAAATTGAGGATTCCCGCGCCAAGCTAAACCAACTTTTTTAGAAGCACTTAAAAACTTCCCTCCCCAATTTGTTTTTAATCGTTTCTCAGCGTGCAAGTATGGTTTTTCAAAGAATGGTTTATATTTTTGCAAGCGATGAGGAATACTCATAATCGGAATCAAAAAATCAAAATCGCTAAGTTCATTCTCTCTCGAGAAAACTTCAACATTTTTTAAACTTCCTTTTATGATTCTTTCTAATCTAGCAGGTACTAAAATTGAGATTTTTTTTGTTATCTCTAGTAGTGGCTCTAACATTCTAAGAAACTGGAAAGTATCGCCAATACCCTGCTCACAAACTATGAGTAGCCTTTTGTTTTGAAAGCTATGATTTTGTATAAGTGTTCCAGGCAATTTTTCTAATTTTATTTTTAATCTCGGCTCTTTTAACCGCCACTCAAACTCTTTCCATGCGTCAGAAAAACAACCATTTAGAAACAAGTTATGAAACAAATTTATTCTGAGAACCCAGTTATCTGGTTCAATCTTTAATGCATTTTTTAACAGATTTATAGCTTTGTCAGGGCTTCCCCTATGCTGTTGTACCAAGGCCAAATTTGCTAACCTTTCTGGTGTTTCACCGTTTGTTCTTATTTGTTCTGATATTATGGAGTGGGCTTGATCAAAATCTCCTAAATCTCTTAAAATGTTTGCTTCTGCCAGCTTAACTTGCTCTGAATTTTTAGTTCTATCTTTAATTTTGGAAAGTATGAGTAGACCATCTTTAAATATTCCTTGTTTCTGAAAGACAATCGCTAATTTGGTGTTTAATTCCGCATTATCTGGTCTAAATTTTATCGCTTGTTCGATAGTTGACTGCGATTCTTTAAACTTGGCTTCCCTAAGATATAGATCGGCTAAGTTCAAAGAGGCTTCTGAATAAGATGGCTCATATTTAATCGCATTGAGATAGTGCCTCTTAGCATCTGCTAGGTTCCCTAAATCAACTTGAACTAAACCCAAATTATTATGTGCTGCTAGATTAGTGGGATTTGTTTTTAACATAGTTTGAAAAATTCTTTTTGCTTTAGACCATTCTCCATTCTTTCTTAGGGCTATCCCCAAATTATTTTGGGCTTCATTATTACTGACATCCATTTTGAGAGCACCCTCAAACTCAATAATAGCTTCGTCAAATTTACCTTTTACAAAATAAATATTTCCAAGGGCTAAACAAATGCGCGGATCATCAACCTTTAATTTACGAGCCCTTTTAAATACCCTTATAGCCTCATTGTAATTCTGAAGTAATTGATAGGTCCTCCCCAGGTTGAACCAGCAATCTTGAGATTCTGGGTTAGCTTCAACTGCATTTTTAAAAGCCCTAGAGGCTTCAACTAATTTACCAAGCGCGCTTAGCGCTAAACCATAGTTATAAAGCGTCCCCCAACTGGGGCCACCAAATGTAATAGCTTTATTGAGAATTGGTATTGCCTGTTTTGCCAGCCCTGCCTCAACCAATACTGTTCCTAAAAGGTGCAAAACCTCAGGATCATTCTCTTTTTTTCTTAAAAGGTCTTTGTATATTTTAGCAGCATCGCCCAAGTTGCCCGAAGCATGAAATTCAAGCGCTTTTTTAAGCAGCAGATTTTTCTTCTCTCCCATGAAAACCTCAACCAAAAGATTGGCTATTAACCTTCTCTAAAAATTACGTTCATATACCTTTAAACAATCTATTTTACTTTTATGTTAATTTTACTGACAGCTATTTATTGCAATAAACCCAACTTCAATTTTGCTATCTCTTTTTGACTTGACCATAGTTAAACAGACTGACACTTTCTGGCCCCATGCAAGTATATCGTAATTTTTTAAGTATTCCTGATAAACACCGTGGCGGTGTTATTGCTATTGGAAATTTTGATGGCGTTCACCAAGGGCACCTGAAAGTTATTAAAACCGCTGGCAAATTAGCCCGTAAGGAAAATATCCCCTGGGGAGTTCTAACGTTTGAGCCCCATCCGCGGTCTTTTTTTGGAGTAGAAAATAAATTTTTTAGACTCACCCCCTTTAGGACAAAAGTAGGTATTATCAAATCTTTGGAAGTCGATTTTATGCTAGTACTAAGATTTAGTTCCACACTCTCCAATATGACCTCTCAATCCTTTATTTCCCAGGTACTTGTAGATGGTCTCAATGCAAAGAAGATACTATCAGGTAAAGATTTTGTTTTTGGGAAAAATAGGGAGGGGTCAATTAAAACACTTAAAAAATCAGGGCAAGTATATGGATTTGAAAGTATTGACTTAGATCAGGTTCAAGATAACTCTGGGCAAATAATTTCATCCACTAGAATTAGGGATTATCTAAAAGCTGGTCAACCAGAGAAAGTCTCCAGCTTACTCGGTAGAAAATTTGAGATCGAGGGGCGCGTTATATATGGAGACAAGCGGGGACGGGAAATTGGATTTCCAACCGCCAACATCCAAC
>PTLG01000107.1 GCA_002937995.1 Alphaproteobacteria bacterium MarineAlpha3_Bin7
ATATTTTTAGCGTACTCGATAATCCCTTAATTTTAGTGGCATTAAGTCGCTCAAACTCTGATAGCATCGCTGACCCTAGTGGGCTTAATAAACTTATCTTAAAAAAACCTAAAACCATCGCAGTACAGAGTACTGGGAACAAAAATTGCCAAGCTGATAAGCCTGAAGCCCTTGCCACTATTAGTTCGCTGCTAAGCGTCATTCTTCGAAATGAGATCATGCTCCCAAATAATACAGCAAAAGGGAAAACTTGTTGGCCAACATAGGGTAGTTTCATAAGCGACATCCTAAAAATTAGCCCAATCCCAACTCCTTCGTTTGTAGATATCCGACGAAGTAATTCAAGTAAGTCAACGATAAAAATTAACCCTATCAGGGTTGTGAAAACCCATCCAAAGCAAATAAGAAAATTTCTACACACGTAAATTGAGAATATAGTGGACATAGTTTTAAGTCTCTCGTTTCAAAATTAGTTATGACCCTTTCGTTGTTTCAAAAATGGGAATAGTTTAGTGCTATGGCCAGTTACTAATATTATCGAACATATTAATATGCTCAGGCTATTATTTAAGTATAGGACAGGAATTAGGGAGGGAAGTTTTGCGCAAAGATTTATAAATGTCAGATTAAAAGCTGTTAAACATATGAAACAAATCGTTGCAAAAATTATACGTTTTAATTGCCCTTCTCTCGAAAAATCACCACTTAATAAAGAAACTAAGGCTATAAGGCAAAAGGCTAGAGTTGCTAATGGTTGGGAAAGCCTGCTGTGCATCTCTACTTTAAATTTCCCAAAATCCTTGGGATTCCCTATATCACTGACTTTTAGATCGAATAGCTCATAAATACTTCTCTCTCTAGGTTCTCGATACCTTAAAACTGGTTTGTCGGCAATTTCAGATAAACTAAGAACATGTTTATCAAAAAATATAGTACGATTTACTTGAGGATTTTTTTTATCTATTAATATGCTGCTACCCTTCAATAATACTACCTTTGCTGAATTAACGTTTTCAACCAAAGTTCCGCTATCAGCATGATAAGTAATAGGTTTCAATGGATTTCTTGCATCATGTACCAAAAGACCCTTTAATTCTTTTTCGTCTCCCCTCTCTCTTACATAAACTGTAATACCTTTTGAAAATGAGTTAAAAGTACCCTCCTTAATTATTATATTGGCCACACTATATCTAATATCCCACTGAAGGTTTCTAAATTTTTTATATGTGAATGGAGCTCCAAAAATTGTTAAAGAATAAACAATAGCTGTAACCCATAAACCCAGAACAATTGCCGGTTTGGATAATTCAAGTGGACTAATTCCCGCTGATCTCAGTACCGCTATTTCTCTATCAGAATTTAATCGAGAGTATATATATAAAACAGCAATAAAAGCAGCGAATGGCAAAATTTGAGGGAGTAAATTTGGGACTTGTAATAGGGTTAGTGTGGCAAAAAGCTGAATAGTCATACCTTTATTTAAAATTGACTCTAGGGCTTTAACAGAAACAAATAACCATAAAATCCCCACGAGCACAAAACTAATCAGTGCTGTTGAAATAGTTAATTGAGAATGTATATATCTGGCAATTATATTCATTAGTAGCAAAATCACAGTTAAAAAAAATATAGCAATGAGTATAATGTTTTAAGTATATAACTTAAATAAAAAACGGTCTTGGAAATAACTGTTTACTCATACATCAAAGTCTTTTTTAGAGACCAATGATAAGTCATTTTGACCTTCTAGAAGTATTTTTTCTAGTGCTAGTACTTCTGGTAATTGCCATTTTAAAAAGTGTTTTACTGTCTTTATCTTACTCTCTAGAAAGAGCGGATCTAAGTTTTTTGCTATGAGTAATTTCTCACAACTTCCAGCTTGTAGTAACATCAACCACGCACATACTGTACTGCCAAGAATATCCAAGAATACCCTAGCAGCTGATTCGACTAAGTCCAGGTCAATACCTGCTTGGTTTAGAAGAAACACAGTGGATCGTGAAAGAGTGTTGACTGATTCACGAACGAGTTTACCTAGATCGGAAAATTTATTATTTTCCAAGTTGCTAAAATTATACAGGTTTTCCTCAATTTCTTCGATTAGCAAAAATAAAGACTTTCCGTTATCTCTTACTATTTTACGGTTAACAAGATCGATAGCTTGGATGCCATTAGTTCCCTCATAAATTGGAGTGATGCGCGCGTCCCGCCAATATTGACTTGCCCCAGATTCTTCTATGTAACCCATTCCACCGTGTATCTGAATACCAATATCTGCAATTTTTATAGCTTTATCTGTAGCCCAAGCTTTAACAATTGGAGTCAGTAAGCTTACTCGCTCAGAGAATTGTATCCTTTTCTCGCTAATTGGATGTCTTTTGCTTACGTCAAAACAATAGCTTGTATAAAGTGCTAAAGCTCTTATGGACTCCGTTTTAGATTTCATGTCCATTAACATGCGTTTTACGTCAGGGTGTTCTATGATCATAGCGGGGCGTTTTTTTCCTTTAGCATCAGGTCTGGTCCCCTGAACTCTATTGTTGGCATAATCTCTCGCTTGGTTATAGGCACCTTGGGCTATTCCGACACCTTGTACACCCACACAAATTCGAGCCATGTTCATCATAGTAAACATACATGCTAAACCTTCATTTTCTTTTCCAACCAAATAACCAATTGCTCCGCCATTATCACCATAAGCCATGACGCATGTCGGACTGGCATGTATTCCAAGTTTTTGCTCTATAGAGACGCATCGCAGGTCATTTTTCTGTCCAATGGTGGAATCTTCATTTATTAAAAACTTCGGAACAATGAATAGCGATATACCTTTGTTACCTTGGGGAGCTCCAGGTGTCCTTGCAAGAACCAAATGAATAATATTCTCTGTGTAATCATGCTCGCCACCAGTAATATAAATTTTTTCTCCAGTTATCTTATAATGATTACCATCTTTGACAGCCTTAGTCCGAAGCGCACCCACATCTGAACCCGCATGTGGCTCCGTCAGGTTCATGGTAGTTGCCCACTTTCCAGAAATAATATTAGGAAGGTAGATATCTTTTTGGGAATTAGAGGCATGGGCAGATAAAAGCTCCACAGCCGAATTGCTTAAAAGTGGGATTAAGCCAAAAGCCATATTTGAGCTATCAAAAATTTCTTGTACAGCAGTTGACAAAGTAAGCGGCAAGCCCTGACCGCCATAATCAGTATCAGAATTTAGGCTAAACCAGCCTCCACTATTTACTTGTTCATAGGCTTCCTTAAAACCCGGGGGTGTCCTTACCACTCCGTTCTCAAATGTACAGCCAAGATTATCTCCAATTTTATTCAAGGGAGCCAGAACTTCACTAGAAATTTTGCCAGATTCTGCCAGCATGACATCAACCATATCTGAGGTAACATCAGTATATCCTTCGAGAGCATTTAAGTTCTCATAGCCAATTATATGCCTTATAATAAAGCTAATATCATTTATCGCTGGTGCATTTGTCTGCATTAGAATTTTTCTTCGATACCATATAACATCTATATCATCCTATTTTTTCTTATCTAATACAAAAATCTTGTCTGGGTTCATTAAATTTTTTGGGTCCAAGGAAGTCTTAATTTGTCGCATAAGATCTATATGAATTTCAGGTAAATATAGTTTTAATTCTTCACGTTTTAATATCCCTATTCCGTGCTCTGCACTAATACTTCCACCCATATCTGTTACAAGGTCATGAACAACCCTATTTACTTCAGTCCAACTATTAAGAAAGGCCTGTTTATCATAGCCTACTGGCTGCGTAATGTTAAAGTGTATATTACCATCACCAATATGACCGAATGCACAGATTCGACTTCCTGGTATCAAATTTTCCACCATTTTTGTAGCAGTTTTAATAAACTTGACAGTTTCAGAAATAGGTACCGAAATATCATGTTTAATGCTACCCCCTTCCTTACTTTGGGCCGCCGGAATTTCCTCCCTAATTCGCCATAATTGTTTCATTTGTGAGTCATTATCAGCGATTACTGCATCTGTTATAATTTCTTTACTTAGAGCTGCTTCCAGTGTTTCTTCGATTGCCTCCCTACTATTATCTTTGGGGTTAGATGAGGATAACTCGATCAGTACGTAGTGGGGGTGATGCGAACCAAAGGGGTCCACCAGGCCAGGTATGTGTTTTATACCTAAATCTAGCGCGATGCGTGGTATTAGTTCAAAGGCGGACAAATTACTACTATTATTTTCTCTTGTCATTTCAAATAAGGGTAGAACTTTATCCAAACTGCTCATTCCCACAATGGTAGTAGCGTAGCTGATAGGTAGAGGGGATAATTTTAGTACAGCCTTTGTGATGATACCAAGAGTACCCTCAGATCCAATAAAAAGTTGTTTTAAGTCATACCCAGTATTATTTTTCCGAAGTTGGTTTAGATCCTCAAAAATTCTTCCATCTGGTAAGACAGCTTCCAACCCTAATACCAAATCTCTAGCATTTCCGTACTGTAGAACATTAACACCACCTGCATTAGTGGATAGATTTCCTCCAATTTGGCACGATCCTTCTGCACCCAAGCTAAGTGGAAATAAACAATTCGCTTCTCTAGCTGCTTCTTGAATATTTGCGAGAATACATCCTGCACCAACTATCATAGTATGGTTAGTAGGATCAACTTTCTCTATGACATTAAGTTTTTCTAAAGAAATAATTATGCCACCATCTGCTATTCCCCCTCCAACTAGACCAGTATTTCCACCTAATGGTACCATAGAGATTCCGAAGTCATTGCAAAGTATAACAATTTTTGAGAGCTGGGCTGTGTTACTTGGCCTGACGACCAATGTGCAAAAACTCTCTAATAAGCCACGTTCCTCTTGCAAATAGCCTGAGAGGTCAGCTGAGTTAATTAACACGTTTGTTTTGCCCACTAGTTTTTCTAATTCTTGGGAAAACTTTTCTGAAATTGGTTTGGTCATTTCACCTTCTATTTTGCTCGACAAATAAGGTTTTCAATCAGTTATTTTTTAGAGGCTCTTCGAAGCCTATCGTTTATAGCCACGCCTAATCCAGTTTCTGGTATAGGCATAATAGCTGCCTCAATAATATTTCTTTTATCTAATTCCCTTAAAGTAAAAAAAAGTTTTGCAGCGGCTTCCCGCAAATTACCTGTTGGACTAAGATTTATTGAGTCTCGCGGTGCTTCGGGCCCAAAACCCACCAGAGTTTCGCCCCTTTTCTTTGTTTTTGCATTGAGCCTAAGTTTAGCTGAGGGCGCGTAATGTCTTGCCATCATACCAGGTGCAACTCGAGGCTTTTTGCCAGTATCTAAAGCTATTTTTCCCAAAACTTCCTCAATATCCTGTTTAGTAATACTTCCTGGTCTTAATATTGTTGGTATCGCGTCACTAAAGTCAATTACTGTAGACTCTAGTCCTAATAGGCAGGGACCGCCATCTAAAATACACGGAATAGTGTCCCCAAATTCTTCAGATACATGGATAGCCCTAGTCGGGCTTACCCGGCCTGATTTATTTGCACTTGGTGCTGCTATTGGCCCACCAGCCGCACAAATTAGATCTAAAGCTATGTCGTTGTCTGGCATGCGAATAGCTGTAGTTTTTAGCCCAGCTCCTGCTAATAATGAGACCTCGGAATTATTGGACCTATTTAATATTATTGTAAGTGGTCCTGGCCAAAATGTCTCAGCTAATTTGAGAGATTGTGGACAAAAGTCTACCAAGCGGTTTGCGGTTTGAAAATCTGCTACATGTATAATTAAAGGGTTAAATTTAGGTCGGCTTTTTGCCTCGAATATTTTGGCGACTGCATCGTCGTTATAGGCCATACCTCCAAGTCCATAAACAGTTTCAGTTGGGAAAGCCACTATATTGGATGATCTTAGGTGATCAGCTGCTTGTTTTATTCCTTTTCTGCCTGAAACTATTTGCACGTCCAAACCCAGAGTATATGTTGCATAATATTCACAGTAGTCATTGGACTTTGCGTCCAGAGGCTATAAATGGAGGGTTTAAGATATTATCTTTACCATAGACAAAGGGGCTGCCATCAATCTGTGTCATACTTCCACCTGCGGCCTTCAAAATAGCGTGGCCAGCTGCAGTATCCCATTCGGAAGTTAGACCTGTTCTCAGGTAAATGTCAGCCTCCCCCGAAGCAACCATACAAAACTTTAGGGAGCTTCCAAGGATAACAGTTTCCTTTATACGCAAATTATTTAAATGTTTGTAGTCGTTCGACCTATGAGACCTGCTCTTGACTAAAGTAAGACCACTTTTTTTGGGCAGCCTAGTGTTAATTTTTTGCTTTTTGTTTTCATTCTTTTGCATGTAAGCCTCAGTTGCATATCCCGTATATAACAAATTTTGAGCTGGAGCATAAACTACCCCAGCCACTGGTTTCTTTTTGTGAATTAGTGCTATATTAACGGTAAAGTCTTTTCTATTAGCAACAAATTCTTTTGTCCCATCTAGCGCATCTACCAGCCAAAAAGTATCCCATTTACTAGTTTGGTCATTCTCACCTTTGTATGACTCTTCCCCCACAAAGGGAATAGTTGGATAATATTTTAATAGTGTAGCACGAATCAAAGCTTCGGCCTCCTCATCTGCTAAAGTAACTGGGGTATTGTCAGGTTTTGAGCGAATTTCAAAATCAGAGTTAAATATATCCATTATCTCTTTTCCCGCTTCTTTGGCGGTTAAAGTAAGTAACTCGATCAGCTCATTATCAATTATCATAAGTACGTAAAGCGAATTTAAGAATTCGCACTCCCAGATAATATTTGTTCTATAGTAAATAAAACTAATATAATTAATAATTTTAGACTACTTATATCAGCAACCCCAATCTTATCACGGTAATATGAAGAGTTTTTTTATTAGTTACAAATTTTGGAATAGAAATGTCCAATTCTAATTTTAGGGATTTTATCCCTCTGCCAGGAGAGTCAAAGATTGCTGGGCAAACAGCCCGTGAGCATGCAGATATCTTGGTTAGAAAGGATATAATTGTAGGTATCTTTGCTGAGTGGAAAAGACTATTTTCTGAGTCCTTTACTGGTATTACTTCGGAGGGTAAAGTCCGAAAGGGTCTCTATTTTTTAAAACCAGAAACTGCCCCAACTAGCTTGGTTTCAAAGGCGGCCAAAAATCTTTTAGCTAAACTTTCAGCTTCTCAAATTCGACAAGCATGCTTTGATATTACTTCGAAAAACTGGCGTAACTGGCAAAATACAGAAATTTACGTTGAGAACCATGGCCTACGATTGGAAAACCTCGATACATCTGTGAGGGATAGTGTACTTAATGTCATTAGGTCATCTTTAAGTGAAAGGGGATATAGTAAGACGCGAGATATAATGAAGTTAAATAAGTTTTTAGGTCAATTAGTTGGTGGGGAAGGGGTACTAGGAGAATGGAGTTATATTTTTTGTCTTTTTGGTGAGCCTTCCGTAAGATCTCCTTGGGGTTGGCAGCTTTTTGGTCACCATTTAGCTCTAAATTGTGTCTTTATTGAGGGTCAGGTGATAATTTCCCCTACTTTTATGGGGGCAGAGCCTAACTTCGCAGATAAGGGAAAATATAATGGCCTTAGAGTATTCCGAGACGAGGAACGTAAGGGACTTGATTTAATGGGCAGTTTTAGTGTTGATCAAAAGACGGCAGCGTTGATAGCTAACTCGATGGTAGGCGGTGATTTGCCAGAAGGACGGCGTCAGCTAGCTGATGGCTTGCACCTCGGAGGTGCCTATCAGGACAATAGAATAATACCCTACGAAGGTCTTAAAGGTAATTTATTGAGTAAAAAACAAAATATATCTTTACTTGATCTTGTTGAGGAATATTTGTGTTTTTTACCTTCTGAATCCCTAAAAGCCAGAATGACTGAAATTGAAACCCATTTGGAAGACACACACTTTTGTTGGATAGGAAGTTCAAAAGAAAATGAGCCATTTTATTATAGAATTCAAAGTCCAGTAATATTAATTGAGTTTGATCATCACGCTGGGGTTTATTTGACCAATACTGAGCCACAGAATTTTCATGTTCATACATTGGTGAGGACTCCAAATGGAAATGATTATGGTATTGACTTGATTCGTCAACATTATGCCCGTACCAAGCACGAATAGTAAAATAATCTGTTCCAAAAGAATGGTGGATTAACAGTATAGAAAGTTATTCTGCTCGATTTCTTGTGCACCAACTATATAGTGACAATTTATATATTTGGATCTGATATTTGTTACGTTTGGACAATCATAACCTTAGAGCTATAATTTTGATGATAGCTGCTTCCTCTGCATTTGCTATGAAGGATGGTTTTGTGAAGTCCTTTGGAGGGTTATATCCAATAACAGAAATTCTTTCCGCCCAATACACTTTCCAATTCTTATTATTTTTGCCTTTATTGCTAATCCGATATGGGCCTTCAAAAATTTTCCCAAAAAAGTTATTTCTCCAATTTTTGAGAGGTATTTTAGCTATAATTGCTGTCGCTTTCTTTTACTACTCTATCAGCAATATTCCCCTAGCAGATGCAACTGCTTTAGTTTTTATTTCACCATTAGTTATTACTGCGCTAACTCCTATGACTTTTGGGGATAAAGTGGGTGTCAGACGTTGGTGCGCAGTAATAATAGGATTCTGTGGTATATTAATTATTATAAAGCCTGGTTTTGAGGAAATTAACACGGGCACTTTTGCAGCAGTTGCTGCTGGAATAATTTACGCTTTTTTTCAAATAATTACTCGCAAATTATCAGATGAAGAAGTACCATTGTTGACGGCTT
>PTLG01000108.1 GCA_002937995.1 Alphaproteobacteria bacterium MarineAlpha3_Bin7
AAATTGATAGATCATTTTACTCAATTAACTTAATACACTAGCAAATTTTTAATCAGATGTTATCTTTTAGAGTGTTCCTTTAAGGGAGACTATAGATGGTAAAAAAAAGCACAAGGGAATATGTCTTAAATTTTTTTACAAAAAATCCTAATCATACTTTCACTCTTCAAGAAATAGAGGTTGCCGTCAGAAAAGAATATGAAAAAGATACTGGATTATTAGATTTATATGTAAATAGAGAAGTAAGAAACTTAGGCACTCAAGGTTATATACCTGATTTAGGTAATATAATTAAACCAAAACGTGGTGAATATAGATTCGAAAAAGGATCTGGACCCATCAAGTTAAAAAGTCCTTTTCCAGAAAACGTAAAGTTAGATATTAAAAAAAAGGATAATTATACATGTCAATGGTGTGGCAAAGTCGAGACATCAAGAGATAGGTTGGCAGTTGATCACATAATACCAGAAGATAGTGGTGGTAAAGGTGTATTAGAAAATGGAATTACCCTTTGTACACATTGTAATAATAGAAAAAAAAATCTTGGTGTCTCAATATTTGGAAAAAATATGTTTGAAAGATATTTATTGTTAGCAAAAAAGGATAATGATAAAAAAACAATAAAATTTCTGGAAGAAGTTTTGAAAGTTTTTGAAAAACACCAATTAAAGTAAATAAATTTGAACAAAAAACATAAATTAAAATTTATTGACTTATTTGCTGGTATAGGTGGGTTTCATCTTGCATTCCATAGATTAGGTTTAAAGTGTGTCTTTGCTTCAGAGATTAGTCCAGAGGCAAGAGAAACATACGAGAATAATTTCAAAAATATATCACCCCAACTCTTTAAAAATGAAAACTTCAATAAGGATATTTTTTTACAAAACAAAACAAATATTCCAGATTTTGATCTTTTATGTGGTGGGTTTCCATGTCAACCTTTTAGTCAAATAGGACAAAAAAGAGGGTTTTCAGAAAACTTTGAAGGAAGAGGTAATCTCTTTTTTGAAATTGCTGAGATTTTAAAACAGAAAAAACCAAAAGCATTTTTTTTAGAAAATGTTCAACATTTAATAAATCATGATGAGGGCAGAACTTTTAACGTTATAAAAGATACTATTCATGAACTTAATTATTCATTTTACTATAAAGTTGTCAGAGCGTCTCATTTTGGTCTACCTCAACATAGACCAAGAACATTTATTGTAGGTTTTTATGGAGAAACTGAAACTGAGAAAAGATTTAGTTTTCCAGAACCAATACCACTCAAAAAAACAATGAGCGATGTTTTTGAAGGTGAATGTTCCCGAGAAATCGGTTTTACATTAAGATTAGGCGGAGGTGAATCAGGAATAAACGATAGGCGAAATTGGGATAGATATTGGGTAAATGGAGAAAATACAAAGATCCAACCTTTACATGGTAGAAGGATGCAAGGATTTCCTGACAATTTTTATCTTCCCAAAAGCAGAACAAAAGCGATGAAACTGTTAGGAAATAGTGTTGCAGTTGATGCTGTTTATTATGTTGGTAAAAATATAATAGACTACATTATTGATAAAGAAACTTTTGTTCTTAATGATATTTACAAAATAAAATTGACAAGATAATGACAAAAATTATTTTTAGTAGAAAAGGATTTGATAGTACTGCAGGTGGTATTCCAAGTAGTAAAAGAGACAAATATATAAAAAGTTTTCCAATACCTTATAAAAAAAACACTTTGACTACATATAATAGTCTTGGTTTAGGAAAAGACATTCAAGAATTACCAAATTATAAAATCAATGGTTTATTCGACAGTTACTGAGTGTTTTCAAAGAGTGATTATAATTGAACGCATCTTTACTCCCCTTTTATTCAGACATTTCGGACATGGTATATAGTTTATAAACACATCCATTATCTTTATCCCATTTGATTTCTTCATCAGTAGTTAGAAATGCACCCATACCATCCATATCAGTAACATTTCCCAACCATACAAAACCATTATTTCCAGTATCAGCAAGTTTCCACTCAGAACAAAATTTGCTAGCACCTCTTTCCATATTATGTTCAACTCTCGCTCTTAAAGTTTCTACTCCAGTCGCAATGGTCCCAAGAAGGCATATATTCATAAAGTATTCCTTTCTTTGTTTTTCATAGAAAAAGTATAGCAAAAGGGAAGTAAAAGGGAAGATGGGTCAGTTTTGATTGATCAGTTACCGCCCAATGTACCTGATCCTCAAAGGACTAGTAATTTCAAACTGATCTTCTGGTATTACGCTGATACGTAAATCTCTCAGACGTTTATTCTTGATGATTGAAAACACATGGGTCGTATAGAATCTTTTCCCCCTGACTGTCTCATAACCGTTATTTCGAAACCATTTTGCGATCTGTTTGAATGTCCAACCCTTCTCACGAAATCCAACAATCTTATCGTGAAGGAACTCTTGGTATTCAGAATATGGAGCAGGATTAGAGAGTCGAGAGGACGTTAAAGTTGCAGTAAAACAGAGATAATAATCAACATCAGAACCCGTACGTTGGAAACTACTCCACGGTAACAGAATAGTTTTGACTGATGAAATAACTTCAACCAATCATTTTATTTTATGGTCAAATTCTAATCCTAATATTTCTTTATTATTTGAAATTTCCACTTTTCTGGAAACAAGTTTATCACCCCTATCTGTTTCTAGAACGAAGCAGTATGAATAATTTAATTCATTAAGAAGGTCATCATATTTATCCAAAGAACCTAAAGGAAATCTCAAACACCTATAACTTCTTAGTCCCGCATTATCATGAATCTTTAATCCAAATTCTCTGTTCATTATATCCGCACATTTTTCAATGACTTCAAACCATCCACCAATTTGTATAATGACAATCTCTATAGAAAAATTCTCACATAAAAAGTCCTTAATATCTATTATTCTATTATGTTTCATTAGAGTTATTTCATCAGTCAAAACTACTCAACGGTAACACTTTTGGCTAAGTTTCTCGGTTGGTCAACATCTGTACCCTTATTTACTGCCGCATGATAGGCAAGTAATTGCACTGGAACAGCGTATAAAATGGGAGCGACAAATTGGTCAACTTGCGGTAAAGCAATAGTGTGATGGGCATTATCACCAAACTCCTCTGACCCCTTTTTATCGGTTAAAAGTATGACCCGCCCGCCTCTTGCAATGACTTCCTGAGCGTTTGATGCTGTTTTCTCAAAGAGCGGACCTGATGGTGCTATGACAATCACAGGTACACCATCATTTATAAGAGCTATTGGACCATGTTTCATTTCACCAGCCGCATAACCTTCAGCGTGAATATAAGTTATTTCTTTGAGCTTAAGCGCTCCCTCGAGAGCTATAGGATAACTAATGCCCCGACCAAGATATAATACGTCCCTGGCTAAAGCGAGTTCGTGGGAGAGCTTTTTTAGGCTCTCACCATGGTTTAAAACCTCTGAAACCTTAGCCGGGACTTCCAAAAGTGCCGATACTAGGTGAGCCTCTTGCTCAACTGTTAACTTGCCCCTTTTTTGAGCCAAATCTATTGCGAGAACTGCCAGAACTGTAAGCTGAGTTGTAAAGGCCTTGGTTGAAGCTACACCTATCTCAGGACCCGCAAAAGTTTGGAGCACGACGTCTGATTCTCTTGCTATAGTGCTCTCCAGCACGTTGACTATTGATAGTATTTTCTGACCCTCGTTTTTGCAGTATCTTAACGCCGCCAGTGTATCGGCCGTTTCCCCTGATTGCGAAACAAAGATGGCACACTCTCCTTTTAACATAAGTGCTTCGCGGTATCTAAATTCGGATGCAATATCAATATCTACGGGTATTCGTGCTAAGCTCTCAATCCAATATTTGGCTATCAGGGCGGCGTAATATGCGGTCCCACAAGCGGAAATTGTTATTCTATTCACGGATGTTAAATCAATGGGCATTTTGGGAAGAACAATTTTGCTATCTGCTTGATTAATAAAACTGTGAAGAGTATCTCCAATCACTTGTGGTTGTTCAAATATCTCCTTCAACATAAAATGATCAAAACCTGCCTTACCTACATCTTTAGAGGCAATATCAATTTTGTGGGTTTTTCTATCTACAATTTTATTGTTCTCATCACTGATGCTTACACCAGAACCCGAGAGTAATGCAAAGTCCCCCTCTTCAAGATAGATTATCTCTTCTGTCAAGCCCGCCAGCGCATTGGCATCGGAACCCAAAAACATCTCCGCATCACCCATACCAATAGCTAAGGGGCTACCCCGCCTGGTTGCAATGATCAAATTCTCTTCCTCAGAAAACAATATAGCCAGAGCAAAAGCACCCTCCAAATGTCCCAAGGCCTTGCGCGTAGCCACCTCCGGAGAGAGCCCATCCTCCAAATACTGTGTAATAAGGTGAACTACTACTTCTGTATCCGTATCTGACGCTAAAGATCTACCTGACCTTTCTATCTCAGTTCTCAGTTCCTGGTAATTCTCAATTATACCGTTATGCACAAGAGCAACCTTATCGGTGGCGTGAGGATGTGCATTTGCCTCATTGGGGACGCCATGCGTAGCCCAGCGCGTGTGACCAATACCAATTGATCCCGGTAAAGGTTTTTTCTCAAGCTTCTCTGCTAGACGGGTAAGTTTTCCTTCAGCCCGCCTTCGATTGATCACGCCATTTCTTATTACAGCTAATCCCGCAGAGTCGTAACCCCTGTATTCCAGGCGTCTTAATGCTGCTAATAATTTTTCGGATACATCTGCCTTGCCAATTATTCCAACAATACCGCACATAGAGACTTAACCTTTTTTATTTTTCGCAGTCCAATTCTTAATTTCTCTCTGCTTTACACGGGTTATGGCTAACGATTTAGTCTTAATATTTTGTGTTATTACACTTCCCGCCCCAATTGTTACCTTATGACCAATATTTAGCGGAGCTATTAAAGCTGTATTTGAGCCCACAAAAACTTCTTCGCCAATGTTTGTTCTATACTTGTTTTTTCCATCAAAATTACAGGTAATGGTGCCAGCCCCTATATTTGTATCTTTGCCTATTCGCGCGTCACCGATGTAGCTCAAATGACTTATTTTGGCCCCCATTGCAATATTGGAATTTTTAACCTCAACAAAATTTCCTACTCTAGCCTCTGCTCCAACCTTAGTTCCCGGCCTCAATCTTGCAAAAGGTCCAATAATTGCACCCTCTGAGATTTTTGCGCCCTCAATATGTGAAAAAGCTTTGATTATTGCACTGTCCGCCACAGAAACACCGGGCCCGAAAAATACATTTGGCTCAATCACTATATCCCTACCCAACTTCGTATCCCAGGAAAAATAAACTGACGCAGGATCAATTAGAGTACACCCCGATGTCATAGCTTTTACTCTCAAATCGTGTTGTACGACTGCTTCAGCTAAAGCCAAATCATGGCGGGTGTTAACACCCAACAACTCTGCCTCATCGCCAACTACAACAGAGCAGTTTCGCCCAGATTTAATGGCTAGTTCCACAATATCAGTAAGATAATATTCTTTTTTTGAGTTATTGTTTTTAATTTTATCAAGTGCATTGGAGAGAAACCTAGCATCAACAGCGTAGACCCCCGAGTTGCAAAGTGTTACAGCCAACTCATCGTTATTTGCTTCCCTGGCCTCAACTATCTTTTCTAACTTTCCATCTCTTCCCTTTATTAATCTCCCGTAATCTCCTGGAGCATCTGTTTCAAACCCTAGCACTACTAAAGCCGGATTAGATTTATGTTCCCTGGTTTTAATCAACCTCTTTAATGTTCTCTGTTTTAATAGGGGAGTATCCCCATACAAAATCATTACTGTACCATTGCTACCCGATAAACTTCTCTTGGCAGCCTTTACAGCATGGCCAGTGCCTAATCGTTCTTTTTGTACAAAAAATTCTGCATCCGAAATACACATCTTAGTAATATCTCTAACCTGTTGCATATTAGGTCCAACAACAACCGCCGTTTTTGAAATACTGGCGCCTTTTACGGCATCGAGTACATGGGCTAACATTGCACGGCCAGCCAACGTGTGACTCACCTTTGGCGACTCAGTACCCATTCGAGTACCTAAACCTGCTGCTAATACTATTGCTATAGTGTCAGATGCACTCATGGTTAAAAACCCAAACCCTTATATGATATTGAAATTTAGTAACAAAATGCCATATGGTAGGGGTTATACCAAGTCAAAGTTTATTACCAATTCTTTCAAGATTATAATTTGTTATGAAACAATGATTATATTAAAAAATATATATAGATAACGGCTTTTAAATGAAAACTATAATCAATTTTATTTTTATATTTTTGTTATTAATAAAAATAACTACGGCGTCATCTATAGCAAACCCCATCGCCCAACCAACCCTAAATGGGCAAATGAAAAAATTTCAGCTAGCAAAAAATAAAACATCAATTGTAGAATTTAGCTGGGTTGATAGTAGCGAGAACCAAATTAAATTGTCTGACTTCAGAGGCAAGGTGGTGTTGCTAAACCTGTGGGCTTCTTGGTGTGCGCCGTGTATACGCGAACTTCCTTCATTAGACAGGCTTGCTAAAGACTTAGATCCCAAACAATTTGCAATAATAGTTTTAAGTGTTGATCGAGGTAAAAACTCTATAAAAAAAGCGGATTTTATTCTCAATAAGAAATTAGCCCTGAAAAATCTGAAGTTTTACAAAGATCCAAAAAAATTAGTAGGAAAACTATTAGGTATTCGGGCTCTCCCCACGACTTTTTTATTTGATGCAGCTGGCAGATCTATTGGGAAAATAGAAGCGGCTGTGGAGTGGGATGAAAAAGACCCAACAAAGCTTATAAAATTCTTTCGGGCAACTCCCAACTTTATTGATAAGTTACCCGAAAGATAAATTTAAAAACCAGACAAACAGATATTAATTACTTTGACTTCCTCTTACTAGGAATAACGGGAACCAAAACATATGATTCGTATTTTGGACCAGTATACACGGTTGTTTGACCGCCAAATATTTCCTTAGGTCTATCTGTTGGATGGTCGTGCAAAAATGGACCCGACCCCCTGGAGGGGACATAGGCTGGAACTGAAGGCCCCGGTCTATCAAAGTCCTGACCAGATATATTTATAGAGATTTGGAAGCCTTTCGGTAAAACGATACACTGTGGCCAGATCTCTACATCCACCTCATAAACCTCATTTGGTGTCAAAGGTTGTTTATCATCGTGAGTATGATAGGGACGCCAGGGCTCTGACTTTTCCAAATCCAACTTCCGGTGAGAAACTCTTAACCAACCCTGGGCCAGTGGCGTCTTAGGATCAACTGTACCCTGAAAATAAACTTCCTTTCCTTGTGGAGAAAAAGCCTGAATAGTGACGAAGAGATCACAATCAGTGGTACTAGAGGACACAAAAAGTTTAGCGCTCATAGGACCAGTTATTTCTGTCTCCCTTTCTAGTGGAGCCGACCGCCAAGAAATACCTCTGGTTAGAGCTCTGAAGGTTTTTTTTCTACTAACTTTAGATTTCTTCCAACTTAGCTTTCCGTTTCCACCTGCATCCAGATAAAGCTTAGTCCACTTGGTACCCTTGAGTGGCCAACTCTTTTCCTTACGTAATTCGACTTCATCCGTAAACGGTCTCCTTAAGTTTATCCAGACTTTTGGCTCCCTATTCCAACCGTTCTTTTCACCTTTCAAATAATAATCAAAAAAACGTTTTTGAAGATCCATACCATACTCAAGGTAAAACCACTCCTCGTGACGACCGGGATGACCTTCCAGCCACTTCTCTTTTGATGCTGCCTGAGTAAACGCCTCAAAGTTACCTCTTGGATGCAAGCCAAAACCGGCCCAACTTGCAGGACTTAAAAACGGCACTTTCACTTTAGACCAATCGGGTGAACGAGATCTATACCAGTCATCATCCATTTCTCTAACCCTAAAATTTTCCAAAGTATCTGCTCTATTTTCTTTTAACTCCTGAGCTGACAATTTTTTATCCCCGGTAGCACTTTTCTTCAACCAATGGTCTCTGGGCCCCTTGGGGTTTCCATATTGAACTGCTTCCACCTGCCTTGGATACCAGATTTCCATAAATTTATTAGATAAGATACCACCGTGCCTGGCCCAATCACGATAGTGATCCGCAGCCCCTTCCCACGGTATCATAGCCGTTAAGTGTTTTGGCTGCAGGGCTGCGACCTGCCATTGGTTAATAGCATAATAAGAAACACCGTTTAGTCCTACTTTACCGTTAGACCACTTATTTTTTCCTGCCCATTCGATAGCATTGGCAAAGTCTTGTGTTTCTCGCGGTGAAAAAATATCCAGATACCCAGGAGACCTGCCTGCCCCCCTGGAATCTATCCTCACACAAGCATAACCCCAAGGCACCCATATTTCTGGATCAACTGTCTCCCAGGTCAGCCAACGGTGTTTTGAACCAGTGAGCAAATCGGGGTGCATTTTTAATAGAGATTCCCAAAGTGGCTTGTAGTGTTCCTGATATTTCACCCCTTTTCCATATGGCCCGCCCGCCATGACAATGGGCACCTTCTTTTTTGTATCAGGACGGTAAACATCGGCCCTCAAAACTACCCCGTCGTCCATTTTTACGGGTAAATCACGTTCTATTATCATTTCTATTCCTCCCATTAATGATTTGCATCCTTCTGGTTGCCAGGCAAGGCCTTTTCAAATGCTGGATGCTCATTACATATTTTCTCTACTTCTAGAATATTTGGATAAGTGGATAAATCAACAGAATTAAGTCTTG
>PTLG01000109.1 GCA_002937995.1 Alphaproteobacteria bacterium MarineAlpha3_Bin7
GGATGATAGGAGTGAAGTCTGGTGTGCCAGGCTTATAGTTCTTGTTATAAACTATCTTCATTCCTAACCGTTTAGCATTTGTAACCGCACCATCTTTCAGGTTTCTGGCAAATTCCGCGTCAGCTGCAACAAAAGCGATTGACTTTGGTTTAGGTGACAACTGCATTATTGTATCAAACCAAGCTCTGGAAAAATCTACCGCTGGATCAGGCCCAGATGGTAAAATCTGAAAATATTTGTCATATTTCCATTTCTTGTTGTTGTTCATTCCAAATAGACCCATAAATACAATGTCTCTTTGAATTACAACTGGCATGGCGGGCGCAATTAGGTTGGTACCGTATCCAGAGACCACAAAATCGACCTTATCTACGTCTAAAAGCTTAGCATAGATACCAGGAACATTTTTTGGGTTCGTCTGATCATCATAGTAAATAAGCTTTACTGGTCTTCCCAGCATTCCACCCTTACTATTTATGTCTTGAGCCCACATTTCCATGGCAACTAAAGCTTGTTTACCACCCCCAGCAAGGCCTCCCGTTAGAGCCATACTAAAACCAATTTTTATAGGTTCTTTTGCGGAAACACCATTTGAGAAAACGGAAATAGCTAAAACAGCAAAAAATACAAAAACTGATCGAATTATAACGGATTTAAAACTATTCATATTAATACCTCCCTAAACCAACCAACAACGCTGGCTAAAATTACTGTTTGGCTTTAAAAATAAAACCTTGCCTCTATTGTTATATTTAGGAAAAGGCTTTGCAAGTATAATTTATAGTTTTCCCAATGCTTCTAAAACCTTTTGCGGTGTAAATGGCTGGCGGGTTAACCTCACGTCAAACGGCATTAGAGCATCATTTAGGGCATTCATGATTGCAGCCGGCGCACCTGCTGTCCCAGCCTCTCCTGCTCCCTTGGCTCCCAAATCAGATTCAAATGTCTTAGATTCTACATGCCCCACAACAATATCTGGCAATTCTACAGCCATGGGCACTAAATAATCTGCTAAATTGCCATTAAGTAATTGCCCCTGTTCATTGTAGATGCATTCCTCATACAGCGCACCACCAATTCCCTGCACGACCCCACCGCGAACCTGATCATCAACGTTCTGTGGATTAATAACGGTCCCACAATCTTCGACAGCCCAGTGCTTTAACAATTTGATAAAACCAGTGTTCACATCAACCTCTAAATGACAGCAATGAACACTATTAGTAAATGCAAAGGGATAACTTTTTGGAAAATAGTGCTGTACAGCCATCATTTCAGCCTGAAAATCCTTGGGTAAAGTATCCCCACGATAGTAAACAACCCGGCTAATTTCTGCTACACTCATTCTTTCAGCGCCATCTGATTTGTTAACAACCTGATTGTTCTGTATATCCAAAGTATTGGGCTCGCTTTGCAGCAATATTCCCGCCACGTCCAATACATTATCTCTAATTACCTTTCCAGCTTTGGCAGCAGCCTCCCCACCTATACCCGTGCCTCTAGATGCCCATGTTCCTCCTCCATAGGGTGTGTTTTCCGTATCCCCACTAATAACCTTAATTTTATCGGGAGTTATACCAACCGCAGTTGCAACCACTTGAGAAATTACAGACTCGGCACCTTGCCCTTGCTCCGTAATACTCGTCCCTACTATTAAGTTACCTTTTGCATCTAACTTTACGGAGCAACCATCCTGAGCAGATATGGGAGCCCCCCCTACGCCATAAAAAGCTGGCCCAGGATTAGTAACCTCTATCAAAGCTGCAAAGCCCACACCCCTATATATACCTTCCTTCCTGAGTTTTTTTTGCTCATCCCTGATCTCTTTGTAATTTACCATTTCCATCAGCTTGTCTGTCGAAGCCTGATGGGAGAGATTTTCCAGTGGTATCCCAGAAACAGTTTTATTGGGATAATCATCATCCGCAACCATATTTAGTTTTCTCATTTCAATAGATTCCATGTCGATGGCTGAAGCTGCCATTTCCACGAGCCCTTCTGTTACGGTAATTGCTATTGGGTGCCCAACTGCCCTATATTGACACATAGGTGGTTTGTTTTGGAAAACCACTCTCCCACGCGCCCTATAATTATCAAACTTATAAGGACCACCAGTAAGATTACAAATTTGGTTAACTTCCATCCCACTTGATCTAGGATAAACAGAATATGGACCAATTCCAGTGAGATCATCAATTTCTATGGCCAAAATTTTTCCCGCTTTAGAAACGCCAATTTTACCCTTTACCACGTGATCTCGAGCGTGAATATCAGCTAAAAATGACTCCATTCTGTCTGCAACAAATTTTACTGGTCTGCCCAGAATCTTGGAGATTGCCGCTGTAGCAAATTCATCTCCGTAGGCATGCGCCTTCAAACCGAATGCACCGCCGACATCTCTACATATTATTCGTATCTTATGTTCGTCCAATTCAAGATGTTTGGCAAATAGCGCCTGCTTCATGTGTGGCGCCTGGGTTGACTGATATAAAGTAAGCATCTCTTCACCAGGGTCATAGTCTGCTACGATTGATCTACTTTCCAAGGTTACCCCAGTGTGTCGCCCAAACTGAAACTCTTCTTCAACTATCACATCTGCCTCAGCAAAAGCAGCATCAACATCACCTGCATTTACATTTCTCTCCCAGCAAAGATTATTTTCATACTCCTTGTGAATAACTTCTGTATCATCATCCAAGGCCGTTTTCATATCTACCGCCAAGGGTAATTCCTTATATTTCACTTCAATAAGTTCAATTGCGTCCTCTGCAAGAGCCCTAGTTTGAGCAACTACGGCAACTACAGGTTCACCCTGCCAGCGCACCCTATCAACTGCGAGTAGGTTTTGAGGTGGAGACCGCATTCCCTCAAGATGTGTCACCACGCCTACCCAAGGAGAACACACCTTGGCCAAGTCTTTTCCGTTATAAACAGCAATCACCCCACTAGCAGAGCTGGCTTTATCAGTTTCTATCTTTACGATATCTGCATGTGCCAGCGGAGATCGAAGGAAGGCAACATGCACCATTCTAGGAAGCTTTACGTCATCAGCATAGGACCCTCTTCCTTTTAAAAGACGGGACAGATTGGGGCGCGGCACGCTTCTCCCAATATAACTATTTGGTCTATCGTGAATACTTAGGCCATTAGAATCTACCATAAGCTAGCTCCCCCCCCGACGTTTCTTGGAAGTCATTTCTATTGCATCAACAATCGCCTCAAATCCAGTACAACGACAATAATTACCCGAAATATATTCTCTTATTTCTGTTCTTGTGGGCGCTTTATTCTCTTCCAGCAATGAATCAGCTGTCAACAACATACCTGGTGTGCAGGACCCACATTGTCCTGCGTTACGGGTTAAAAAGCTATCTTGTAAATCTGATATTTTTCCACTCTCGGACAAACCTTCTATTGTTTCCACCACGCCACCGTCTGCCTGTGCTGCTAGCACCAAGCAACCCCGAACTATTTCACCGTTTAACCTGATCGTGCAAGCACCGCAGACTCCATGCTCGCAGCCTACATGTGAACCCGTTAACTCTAAATCATACCTGACAAAATCGACCAAGTTAGTTCTAGGCTCCACTGAACGACTTACATTTTCCCCGTTAACGGTTGTCGTTACTTGAACAAATTTACTCATGACATCCAACTTTCCAAATTTCGCTTCAACAATTCCTTTGCATAGTGCATTTTCAGGGCTCTTGAGGCATAAAGGTCGGGTAAGGGGTCCAAATCACTTTCAAGCTGCTGTATAGCTTTTCCAAGTGAATCATCATCTAGAATGCCATTATTCAGAAT
This sequence comes from Alphaproteobacteria bacterium MarineAlpha3_Bin7, assembly GCA_002937995.1. Classification (GTDB taxonomy): domain Bacteria; phylum Pseudomonadota; class Alphaproteobacteria; order Rhodospirillales; family UBA2165. Next base: position 3,805 of record PTLG01000109.1, read on the forward strand.
CCCGGCTGCACCCTCCGCTAAAACTGGGGTGGCAGAAATTGCAAAGAAACAGATACTAATATTCTCTATCTTCTTGCCTTCCATAATAGCATTAACCGCTAATCCAGCCATCGCATAGTCCCCATGTCGGCGAGATAATTCATCAAATGCTATTTTAGTTTTTGAGGAAGTTACGGGTATTTCCACAGCAGTTACTATTTCTCCATCCTTTAAATCTGTCTCATACAGATCCTTAAAAAAGTCCTTGGCAACGATTTTTCGATCGCCTCCCGGGCCCACAATTTCTATTTTAGCTCCCAAGGCACATATGCAAGCTGGCAATTCTGCTGCTGGATCTGCGAGAGCTATACTTCCTCCAAAGGTACCCCTATTTCGGATTGCTGGGTGAGCAATATGAGGCATAGCTAACGCTATCAATGGACAATTCTCGGCAATAACTGATGAATTTTCTACCTCAACATGTCGGGTCAACGCTCCGATTCTAATTTGGTTACCCTCTAATTTAACTCCGGACAATTCATCCAACCCATTTATATCGACTAGTAAATCTGGTGCCGATAACCTCATATTAAGAGTAGGCATTAAGCTTTGGCCACCAGCCAATACAACCGAGTCACGCCCCCCGTCACCAAGCAACGTTAATGTTTCCTCGAGTGTCTTCGGCTTAACATAATCAAAATTAGACGGCTTCAAGCTCTCCTCCCGAACCAGCGGTTCACACCGCAAAAATCTTTTTGACCACCATGGTTTAACGCCTATACTCCAATAGGAGCAAATATCAGACCATAACAGTATTGATTTTTTTTTTTTTAACTAGTTAATATGTTTGCTGACAAAAAACTTTAACTTCATTATTTAATCAGGACTCTGGATTTTGGTCAAGTTACAACACTTATAAAAATTGGTAGGGGCAAAAACTTTTTAGTTGGCTAGGAAAGTTTGACCAAACCTTCCTCCAAAAATTATTTAAAACTTTAGAAATTGAGGAAACGATGACAAATACGTTAAATGAAATAGGTTTGGCTATAGTTGGATGTGGAACAATAGGACGTATTCGGGCTAAATTCGCGCGGGAATATCCAGGGGTCAAATGGCTTGGTTTATGTGATGTTAATGACGACTTGGGGAAAAAATTAGAAGAAGATACTAACGCTGATTTTTATACAAATGACTTTAATGTGTTAATTAATCGGCCCGAAGTAAATGCGGTCATGATTATCACCGATGAAAATAAGCATACGGAGCCAACGCTCGCTGCAGTTGAAAGAGGTCATAAACTCTTTATTGAGAAGCCATTGGCCACGGAAGCTCGCGATTCACTCAAAATCCTGAATGCAATTGAAGAAGCTGGGTTAGATGCCTGTGTGGGCTACACCAACCGTTTTCGTAGACGTTTTTTGACTGTAAAAGAACGGCTTATGACCGGGCAAATTGGCGATGTTCATACTGTAACTACGCGCGCCTTTATGAATAGGATGGTTCCTATAGCTACAATAGCGAAAACCAATGCTCGACACAACTTAACACCGATGGTCGTCTCGGGAACCCATTCATTGGATATGTCAATGTGGCTAATGGAAGGAAAAAAACCTGTTTCTGTTTATGCAAAGTCGGTAGACAAAGTTCTTAATGAATGGGGTACAAAAGACTCCACTTTTGGTATTTTTACCATGGATGATGGAACTATATTTTCGATGAATATATCTTGGGCACTTCCTGAGGTCTGGCCTGGCACAGTATATGGACTTGAGATTGGTATTGTTGGGAAGGAAGGTGTTATTGATATAGAGGACACCCATAGAGATCTGGTTTTAGCAACTAATCAAAGACTACCTGGAGGATATATTTCTGGAGGCTATGAGGCTCCTGAGCGTCACGTCGATTTTCTTACATCTTATCCACCGGGAGATTTATGGAACGGACAGCTGTATGGACCTATGAGGGAAGAAACCATTGGATGGTTTACAAGAATTATGATGGGGACGCCAACACCTCACGCAACAGCAGCTGAAGGCCACTCTAATCTATTGTGCACAATGGCTATGGATTTGTCAGCAAAGCGGGGGGAAGAAATTAAACTCCCGATCGATCCTGAAGAATTTTATAAATAACCCATATTTGCAGCAAAGTGACAAAAAACAGTCAAAAAACAGTTGGGGTTATAGGCCTCGGAAATATGGGTGCAGGCATAGCTACCAATTTGGCCAATACTGGACATAATGTACTAGGATGGGATCTAAACCCAAAAGCAATAAAAAAACTGGAAGGTCTAACTGTACCTAGCAAACCAGAAGAAATGAGTGCCAAATGTGCGGTGATATTTTTAGTTGTTCCAGGTTCAAAAGAAATACAGCAATTATTTAAGGGGAAATTTGGTATTTTAAAAAATGCAAAAAGGGGGCTAGTTCTTTATGACCTTACAACGTCAGATCCTGCCTTTACAAAGAAACTTGCAAACCAAGCTAACGCCAAAAATGTAAAATATCTTGACGCTGGTATGACGGGTGGAGCCCCAGGAGCTGATCAAGGGACTTTAAAATTAATGATAGGTGGCAATAAAAAGGTTTTCAATCGTACCAAGCACATTCTAGAAGCTTTCACCAGTGAGCTATACCATCTAGGTGATATAGGCTCCGGCCATACTATGAAAATTATATTTAACATGGTTGTCCATACTAACTTTTTAGTCATATGTGAAGCTGCACTTATTGCAGAGAAATCAGGTATATCTCTCAAAAATGTTATTGATATAGTAAACGCAGGAAATGCTCGGAATTACGCTAGTGAACGTCGCTTTCCAGACCATATTCTGTCTGGCACCTGGGATGCTCGCTCACGTATCTACAACCTAAATAAGGATGTTGGTATGGCAGTTGAGTTGGCAAAAAAAATGGGATTAACTGCAAATATTGGCAAAAGCACCCATAAATATCTTAAACTTGCAGTAAAAAATGGGATGAGTGAGGATGATTTTTCGCTTCTTTATAAGGATTTTAAGAACTTAATCCAATAAACATGCTATTACCTTATATTAGTGTACTTAGTACCCAACAATACTTAAACATAACCAAAAATATTTGCTGGAAAGTGCCCAATTGGAGTGCTATTCACCTGAGCAACTCTATTCAACTTCTTCTAGGGAGAGTTTCATATGTCTAAAACACTGGTTGCTGTAGTCGATACAGTTTTTCCAACTCTTGACCCGGCGAGAGATGTGCTTGCAAAGGTAGATGCGGAATTAGTTATGGCAGAACAGCCAACCCCAGATTCGATTCTATCGGTCGCAAGCGAAGCTGACGCAGTGCTTGTAACTTATGGTCAAATTACAAGTGAAGTAATAGATGGTTTAAAAAATTGTAAAGTTATCGGACGGTTTGGAATTGGAATTGATAATATAGATATACCGGCAGCTACCGCCAAAGGCATAATAGTGGTATATGCCCCAGTTTATTGCCTTGACGAAGTATCAGATCATGCAATGGCATTGATGCTTTCTCTAGCTAGAAAAATAACTTTCTCAAATAATTTAGTTTCTAATGGTCGTTGGGAAATGCCTGCAGTAGTGCCTATTGCCAGACTAAAGGGTAGAACACTGGGTTTAATAGGCCTCGGTAATATACCCCAAAACATTGTTGGCAAAGCACAGGCCTTTGGTATGGAGGTCGCCGCTGCAGACCCCTACTGTCCAGACGATGTTTTTAATAAATTAAATGTAAAAAAAATGGGACTGGATGAACTTTTGAGTGTTTCTGATTTTGTGTCCATACATGCTCCTCTTACTGAAGAAACAGAGGGAATGTTTAATGCAGGTGCTTTTAAAAAAATGAAAAACTCTGCATGTCTTATTAATACAGCGCGAGGCCCATTGGTAAATATAGATGATTTAGCAGTTGCCTTAGAGAATGGAGAAATTGCTGGGGCCGGTTTAGATGTTTTGCCAACGGAACCTCCTAGCAAGGATAATCCATTAGTTGGAAGACAAGACGTAATTTTGACTCCTCACACTGGCTTCTATTCTGAAGATGCCTTACTAGACTTACAGACAACTGTTGCTTCAGATGTAGCGGATGTCTTAGATGGAAAACCACCTAAATACCCGGTAAAAACTAGTCAATAATGTAGGGCAGGGATTAGCTATGGAATCTATAATTGTATCAACAGAGTGGTTAGCGGAGAGACTGTCTGACCCTAAGATTAAAATTATTGAAGTTTCATCAAAAAAAGGAGATGAAGCACCCTACTGTCAATCTCACATCCCTGGGGCAATTAATTTTTTTTGGAAGGACTTATGTTGGCATGACACAGACCGTCAATTTGTTGCTCCAGATACACTAGCAACACGTCTTGGAAATGTTGGTATTTCTGATACTGACACAATTGTGCTTTATGGCGACCCAGTTCAATATGGAACTTATGCTTATTGGTCATTGACCATGGCTGGTCATCCCAAGACATTAATTTTGGACGGCAGCAGAACAAAGTGGGTATCAGAAAACAGAGAAGTAACGAAAGATATTACTAAAATCTCTGCTACCAAATATAATATCCAGGAGCCATATGATAAAATGCGGCTAGGCCGAGAAAATTTGCTTGAAAATATTGGAAATACTGATCGTTTTTTGCTGGACGTAAGAAGCCCCGAGGAATTTTCTGGAGAGAGAGTGATGGAATATGGTCAGTTTGACCATGGAGCAGAGAGAGGTGGACATATCCCGGGAGCGAAACATCTGTTTTATAAAGAACTACTTAATGAGGACGATACCTTCAAATCGCCATCTGATATTAAACAAAAATTGGCTGAGGTTGGCTGCTTACCAGAAAATTTCAAGGAAGTGGTGTGTTATTGTAGGCTCTCTCATAGAGCGACCTTTGCCTGGACAGCTATGACCCATATATTAGGTTATGAAAATATATTTATTTACGATGGCT
>PTLG01000011.1 GCA_002937995.1 Alphaproteobacteria bacterium MarineAlpha3_Bin7
CCCCCAAGTCCGGAGCTTTGGGGCTCAACCAACCCAAGAACAGATTGAGTAGCAACCATAGCATCAGCTGCGGAACCCCCGTTCTTTAATATTGTTGAACCTGCCTTCACAGCTAATGGGTTAGCTGCAGATATCATCCATTTTGTTGCTGAAATAACTTTTTGCGAATTGCAGAACTCTCTCTCGTCAAAGCAAAGTTCTTTGGACAATGCGCTGTGACCAATAGAAAGAGACGAAATAATAAAAAAGACAAATCTAAAATAATCCATTAATCTTCTTGCTCCTCTTTTTCGAGCTGTCTTTTCCACATATTTTCATAAAGACCGTGGGCCTGTAACAAATGTTCATGACTACCGGACTCAACAACTTTTCCATTATTTAAAACTATTATATTATCAGCGTTAACCACTGTGGATAGTCGATGTGTTATAATTATGGTAGTTTTGTTTTCTGATACTTGAGAGAATGCAGTCTGTATTTCTTTTTCGGTTCGGGAATCCAGGGCAGAGGTTGCCTCATCAAAAATTAAAATTCCTGGGTCTTTGAGAATGGTCCTTGCAATTGCTATTCTTTGCTTTTCCCCGCCAGAGAGTTTTAATCCCCTCTCACCCACTTTAGTGTTATAACCATCGGGCAAACTTGATATAAACTCACCAATACTTGCTAAATTAGAAGCCGCCTCGATTTCAGACGGAGAAGCGTCTGGCCTGCCATATGCAATATTGTAATAGATACTATCATTAAAAAGTACTGTATCTTGAGGAACTATTCCGATTTGTTGCCGCAAACTATCCTGAGTTACCTCATCTATACTCTGGTCATCTAAAATTATCCTGCCGCTCGTAACGTCATAAAATCTATAAATTAATCTCGCAATGGTCGACTTTCCCGAACCACTTGGACCAACAATAGCTAAAGTTTTACCAGCAGGTAATTCAAAACTAACGTTATCTAAAATACGTCGGTTTTCATTATAATTAAAACTAACATTAGAAAATTTGAGTTTTCCGCCCCGAAAGTTAAAAGCCTCAGCATTTTTAAGATCTCGCACCTCTATTTTTTCACCTGTTAATCTAAACATATCTTCCATATCAATAAGAGACTGCTTAACCTCTCGATATACAAACCCAAGGAAATTGAGAGGGATAAACAGTTGAATCAGATAGCTGTTTACTAGGACAAAGTCTCCCAACGTCATTGTTTTATCTTGAACACCAAAACCTGCCATAATCATCAACACTGTGATACCACTTGAAATAATTAGACCTTGCCCAATGTTGAGTGTTGAGAGAGAAACCTGACTCTTAACGGCAGCCTCCTCATAAGAAGATAATGCCTCATCAAACCTTTTACCCTCATGGACTTCATTGTTAAAATACTTGACAGTTTCATAATTGAGTAACGAGTCGATGGCCTTTGTAGAGGCCTCATTATCCATCTCATTCATCTTTCGCCTAAACTTAAGTCGCCACTCGGTAACACCTAAGGTCCAATAGATGTAGCCCGCAATGGTTACAAATGTAACGATAGCAAACCAAATATTAAAAAGAGCGCCCATTATGATGCAAACCATTAGGATTTCTAATAGCGTAGGTATTATGCTAAATAACATGAAATTTAAAAGAAAGCTGATCCCCTTTGTTCCCCTCTCAACAGACCTAGTGAGCCCGCCAGTCTGCCTATCAAGATGGAATCTTAAGGATAATTTATGAAGATGGCGGAATGTTTTGAATCCCGCATCTCTAACTGCCCTCTGTCCCACCTTTGCGAAAATAGCATCCCTTAATTCTCCAAAAGATTGGGCGAGTAATCGAGCTACACCGTAAGCAATTATAAGTCCTATTGGTATAACAATTAGGGCCGACAGTGACTGAGTAATGGTGTCAATCACTAGTTTATAAATAAAGGGTATACCTACGGTTACACCCTTGGCAGCAAATAAAAATGTTAAAGCAATTACAATCCGATACTTGATCTCAAGGCTATTTTTAGGCCAAAGATATGGCAGTAAAGTTACAATTGTTCTTAGATTGTTATAATTATTCTTATCATCCGCTAATTTGTCAGCCATTTCTAGGTCCACTATCTTAGAAGTACTTTATTCATATAGGGACTCGGAAGGCTAAGAACCATTAATTTCTTAGGCTACTAAACTTTAATGCCAGACTTTCCTTCGAGATCACTCTTGTCATGCCTCTCCTCAACCCGTTCCATTTCATCACCCGTTATTCTATTTATCATCCTTGCCCTTTCCACAGTCGGACGACTTCCAATATTTTTGGCCCACTTTACCACATTTTTGTACTTATCAACTTGTAGAAACTCTCCAGCATCATATTGAGTCCCTAGTGCTACAAGTCCGTACCAAGGCCAAATCGCTATATCAGCAATTGTATACTCTTCCGCGACCATATATTCCTTACCATCCAAATGTTTATTGAGTACGTCAAGTTGCCTCTTAACCTCCATTGCAAAACGATCAATAGGATATTTAATTTTCTCATTAGCGTAGTGATAAAAATGCCCAAACCCCCCACCAAGATAGGGAGCACTTCCCATCTGCCAAAATAACCATGATAAACACTCCGTCCTTGAGCTGTGATTATTCGGAATAAACAGGTTAAATTTTTCAGCTAGATACAGAAGTATAGCACCTGATTCAAAAACTCTTAAAGGTACGTCTCCACTTCTGTCAACTAGAGCAGGAATCTTTGAATTTGGATTTATATCAACAAAGCCACTTCCGAATTGATCGCCTTCGCTTATTCTTATTAAATGGGCATCATACTCCGCACCCTCTTCACCCAACTCAATTAGTTCTTCCAAGAGAATAGTCACTTTTACACCATTTGGGGTTGCTAATGAATATAACTGGAGGGGGTGTTTCCCAACTGGAAGCATTTTTTCGTGAGTAGAGCCAGCAATAGGACGGTTTGTCTTACTGAATGTGCTCATATTATTAGCTTCATATTCCCAAACTTTTGGGGGTATGTAGTTTGAGCTATCGGTCATAATTTTCATCCTTCCTAAAATAGTATCATTGGTTATTATATAAATATTATCCTATTAATCAGCAGAAGTTTCTTGCCTGGTTTAGGCAGTGTGTTTGTAAATACAAAATGCTAGTTAGCTAATTATACTTACAACAAGGGAGTCAGAAAAATGTCAGTCACTTTTACCGCAATGTACCCAAATACTGAAGGATCTAACTTTGACATAGATTATTACATGAACAAACATATTCCATTAGTACAAAAACTGTGGGGAAACAAACTATTAAAAACTCAAGTTGTCAGCGGCTTACCTAATCCACTAACTGGAGATGCGCCAACATATCGTGTGATTGCACACCTAGAGGTTACAAATAAGACCGACCTCATTAGCTTAATTGAGGCACACGGAAAAGAATTAGGAGAAGACTTCCCAAATTATTCGGATATTAAGCCAGTCATTCAAGTTAGTGAAATAACCACCTAACATTGTAAGTAACTGCAGGGATTGATGGCTAATAGTGAGAACAATGGATTTTGCTAAGCTCTCACAGCAAATAATTTTAATATTTTAAAGTACTAATGTTAGAGGGTCGTTAGCCTACTGTTGTTACGTATACAGCTATAAAACAACCTATTACTGCAACCCCTGTTAAGAGCCCTACTATCTGATTTAGCATACCTATCTCCTTTCATTTCTTTATCTTGCCACATTAGTTATTGACGAAAACTTAATGATTGGATTAATAGAAAATTGTTATTTATAGCTACAATTAACGTGTTAAAGTCACATTATATTCTAATGAAAGTTTGTCTTTTAAATGTCACTATTAATTAAAAACTTTCTCTCAGCTATGGAAGAAAGAGACTTAACAAAAGCTAAATCTTTTTTAGCAGAGGGTTTTCAAATGGAATTCCCTGGCGGTGAAATTTTTACTGAATTAAGTGAATTAGTTGATTGGGGCAAAGAACGTTATAAATCCATAACTAAGGATTATGAACATTTTGATGAACTTTATATTGATAATATTAAAATAGTATATTGCTATGGGTTTCTTAGGGGTAATTGGTTAAATGGCTCAAGTTTTTCGGGTATTAGATTTATTGACCGATTTATGATTAAAGACGACAAAATTTTTGATCAAAAAGTTTGGAATGACCTATCAGAGTTTTTGTCCAAAGAGAGTTAATTTAAGCCTTATCTAGCTTACCTTTATTTTTTTTCGAAGTGCAAACTGTCTATTAGAGGTATATGGTCTAACCTCATCAGCCCATCTACCAAATTGAACAGCCTCACCCCATTCATTTGATTCAAGGATATCTGGAGATTCAATTTCATAAATTGCGGTATAGGTTGGCTCTTCCGACTGATCCATAATAACAACTTCTGTTCCAAAATTCATCTTCATAGGCTCGACTTTGTACCGTAATGCACTAATTACTCCAGGCACCTTTAGAATGGCTGGAATATGCTCAGTGTCATATACTTCATTAAATAGTTCGTCTTTAATACCTTCAATATCCATACTTACTATTAGCAAATAAGTCATCAATGTTGCTCCAAAAATCGGTTATTTTAGCATCTAATTTTTCATTTTATTCTATACCAGTTATACTTGCGATACAGTCTAATTAAACAGTTCAAAGGGACAACCTTTATAACCAGTCTATTGGTAGAGACATAATAATGTTGTACTATCTCCATTATAAAATTTCAGTTCTTTGAAAACGATGAATACAGTAAAATTATAATAGGTGTCCAATTTAGGAAGGAGTTTTATAATGCCTGATGATTTGGCCTCAAGTGATCAATATATAAAAAATCAGGAAAGTGCAGAAAAATATATTTCCAGATTTAGAAAAAAAACTTTGGGGCATTATATTAACGGCGCGCGCACCTCGACGGAAGGTGCCAAAACATTTGAAAACATTTCTCCAATATCTGGAAAGATCCTTAATGAAGTAGCTCTTGGAACAGCTGAGGATATAGATGCAGCCTCGAAGGCAGCAAAGAAGGCTTTCCCAGAATGGAGAGATATGACTAGTAGCGACCGTAGAAAAATCCTTCATAAAATTGCGGATCTTATAGTAGCTCGCGCCGACGAAATTGCCTTAACTGAGTGCGTTGATACAGGACAAGCATTCCGCTTCATGAGTAAAGCTGCAATCAGAGGTGCAGAAAACTACAGATTCTTTGCAGACAAAATCTTAGAGGCTAACAATGGACTTTCCCTCCCCGCAAAAGATCATATTAACTACACTGTCCGCACTCCTATTGGGCCGGTTGGTGTAATCACACCGTGGAATACTCCATTTATGCTGTCAACTTGGAAAATAGCTCCGGCATTAGCAGCAGGTTGTACCGTAGTTCACAAGCCTGCGGAATGGAGTCCACTAACTGCAATGTTATTAGCCGAAATTTCTGCAGAAGCAGGTATTCCTGAGGGTGTGATAAATTTAGTTAATGGCACCGGTGAAGAAGCCGGAAAATTGCTTACCGAGCATCCTGATATTAAAGCGATTTCATTCGTGGGCGAATCTTTTACTGGAAGTAAGATAATGAGTCAGGGGTCGAATACTCTCAAAAGAGTACATTTTGAACTTGGTGGTAAAAATCCTGTAATAGTTTTTGATGATGCAGACTTAGACAAAGCTTTAGACGCAGTAGTGTTCATGATATTTAGCCTTAACGGAGAAAGATGCACTTCCTCAAGCCGTCTTCTAATACAAAGCTCTATACAAGAAAGATTTTTAGAAAGTCTAGCGGAAAGGATAGACAATCTAAGTGTTGGAGACCCTCTTGACCCTAAAACTGAAATTGGTCCGTTAATCCATCAAAACCATTTAGATAAAGTTAGAAAGTATTTTGATATTGCTCAAAAGGAAGGTGTGTCAGTTAAGAGTGGCGGAAAAATTAGTAATAAGGAAGGCTATTTTATTGAACCTACTCTATTCAGTAATGCAAATAGTAAAATGAAAGTTTCTCAAGAAGAAATATTTGGCCCAGTATTAACAGCTATACCATTTGAGGATGAAGAGGAGGCTCTAGAAATAGCTAATGATGTGAGCTACGGATTAGCTGGATATATATGGACAAGAGATGTGGGCAGGGCCCATCGCTTGGCAAAGAGTCTAGAGGCAGGAATGATTTGGATAAATTCAGAAAATAACCGGCATTTACCTGCCCCCTTTGGAGGAATGAAAAACAGTGGTATTGGAAGAGATGGGGGCGATTACAGTTTCGATTTTTATATGGAAACAAAAAATATTTGTGTTGCACTGGATACCCATAAGGTTCCTCAAATCGGCAAATAAATTTAATAGCCTACTATTACCTCACCACTATTAGGACTGATGACCTGGCCTGTTATCATTTTTGCTTCAGGTGAAGCGAGCCAGGCTACAGCGTAGGATATGTCAATAGGCTCACAAAACCTTCCCAAAGGGACATTTTTCTCACGCTGACGCATTTCTTGCTGAGTTTGGGAAGCTTTAGTCATATCAGTTATAACGAAACCAGGAGCTACTGCATTTACATTTATTCTCCAAGGGGCTAGCTCCTTCGCCCATGATTTTGTAAATCCTGAGATTGCAGCCTTGGCGCCAGCGTAATGGCTGATACTTTCATGACCTCCCATAGCAAATATAGATGAGATATTAATGATATTTCCATTTTTCTTTCTCTTCATAAAAGGCAGGACAGCTTGTGTAGCAAAAAAACTTCCTCGAACGTGAACCTCAAACATCTCATTAAATACATCTAAATCTATATCCTCAATCTTTCGTCCGCCCCCACCTACTCCCGCATTATTTACAAGTATATCAATCTCTCCCTCACGACTAACCATCTCCTTAAAACCACCCACATCCCTTATATCCCAGATGATAGTCGATATTTTACCACCGACCTTCTTTATCATTTTTTCAGTTTCAGTAACTCCATCACCATCTATATCATGCACAACTACATGAGCTCCCCGCTCTGCAAGGAGAAGAGCGTGACACCTGCCCATACCCCTACCAGAACCTGTCACAAGTGCCTTTTTACCCTCTAAATTCTTTATATTTTTTGAAACTGCCATGACAAATACCTTAAGATACAAATACTATATTAACAAAGCTAAACAATATAGGGTTGCTATAATAGCCTCCAGGATTTTTAATAGAGTATAGATTAATTAGTAATTTGGGGTAAGAATTAGTGAATTTGGAATGTGAATTTTCTGTTCCTTTAAGTAAGGATATTTCATTTGAAATACTTACGGATGTTCTATTAATTGCACCGTGTATACCTGGTGTAACAAACATAGAGCAGACCGACACTCATTCGTATAAAGGCGAAGCAACTATAAAATTAGGCCCGGTAAAACTTGTCTTTAACGGCATAGGTAAAGTCGTTGATATTAATTTGGAGACCTACACCGTTATTGTTACTGCTAGTGGAACGGACAAAAAAGGAAAAGGTGGGGCAGAGGCAAAAGTTGCCTTCACATTGAAAAACCTTATGGATGAAGAAAAAACCAAGGTAACTGTTAATACAGAGTTGACACTAAATGGTTCAATTGCTCAGTATGGCCGGGCCAGTGGTCTTATCGAGGGAGTAGCTCAGGAATTGACTAAAGAGTTTTCTCAAAATTTAGAGACTGTGTTGGCAAGTGAGGATGGAAGTGCATTCAATGCCGGCGAGATATCGGGTATAAAACTTCTCGTAAAAGCTGGGATAAGCAAGTTAAATTTTGGAAAAAAGAAAAATAGTCAATGAAACCCGCCCCCTTTAAATATCACGACCCTAAAACACTGTCTGAGTTAGTCGAGCTAATGTCTAATCTTGAGGATGCCAAAATTTTAGCAGGGGGCCAATCCCTAATGCCAATGATGAATATGCGCTATGTGACGCCAGAGGATGTAATTGATATTAATGGCGTAAATGAGCTGGATTTTATTAAATTAGAAAATGATCATTTAACTATCGGATCTATGACACGCCAAAAAGATATTTTGAGTAACCAAAAAATTTTTGACAAAGCCCCCATATTCCGAGAAGCCCTCAATCACGTTGGCCACATTCAAACCCGCAGCCGGGGAACTATTGGAGGAAGTCTGTGTCATCTCGATCCATCCGCAGAAATTCCAGCACTAGCTAGTCTTTATGACGCTAGTTTAACCGTTGTAAATAGGGAAGGTTCTCGGGAAATACATATAGATGAGTGGGTTCTAGCTTATATGATGCCTAGCATATCAGATGAAGAAGTATTAACCTCAATTTCCATCCCGGTTTGGAAGAACCCCCATGGGTATGCATTTATTGAATTTGCTCGCCGCCACGGTGATTTTGCCGTTTGTGGTGCTGGTACATTAGTCGAAATTGATGCGAATGACATTATTAGCAAAGTAGCAATTGTGGTTGCAGGTGTAGATGTTAAACCCCTACGACTAAGTACATTGGAAACTGATCTAATTGGAAAGAAAGCAACCAAAGATACTCTTGAATATGCATGTAGTTCTGCAAAAAAGATAGAAGCTATTTCGGATGTCTACTTTTCCACGCAATATCGCCAAAGGCTGGCAGGAACACTAATAAAAAGATCTTTAGAAGTAGCTATAGAAAGAGCAAGGATAATTAATAACGATGGCTGATAACCGTGAAATAACTATTAAAGTCAATGGCAAAGATATGACAACATATGTCGAAACACGTCTAAGCCTTGGGGATGTCTTGAGGGAACATTTTCATTTAACAGGCACACACCTTGGCTGCGAACATGGTGTTTGTGGGGCCTGTACTGTAGTTGTAGATGGTGAGCCTATTCGTTCCTGTTTGATGCTAGGTGTTCAGGCCCATGGCAAAGAGGTTACTACTGTGGAAGGTTTATCAAAAGGAGAAGACCTCCACCCTATACAAGAAGCATTTTGGAAAAATCATGGCCTTCAGTGTGGATACTGCACACCAGGATTCTTAACTACACTCTTTAGTTTCTTGGAAAATAATTCCGACCCCACTGAAAGAGAAATCAGAGAAGCAATCTCTGGGAACATCTGTAGATGCACTGGATATCAAAATATTGTAAATGCTGCACTTGATGCAGCTAAGGTAATGAAAGGTTCATAGGAGAAAACTGTATGGGTGCGAGATTTTTTGGAGCTGATGTTTTACGTGCCGAAGACAGGACCCTGCTTAAGGGCAGCGGCCAATATGTTGATGATATTCGACTTGAGGGTACACTTCATGGTGCCTTTCTTAGAAGCCCCCATGCGCACGCTATTATTAAGTCAATTGATACAACTAAGGCCAAAGAACTGGATGGAGTTCATGCCGTTTATACCTATGATGAAATAGAAGAACCATTAAACCAGCCAATTAAACAGCCTTATCCTCACCCTCTGATTCGAAAAGATATTCTTGGCTATCCGTTAGCTAAAGAAGAAGTCTGTCATGTTGGCGAAGCGATAGCGTTTATAGTAGCTGATACAAGACATATTGCAGAAGATGCCATACCACTTATTGAGATCGAGTTTGAAACTCTAGAGGCTGCAGTGAGGGTCAGGGAAGCTGCTTTACCAAATGCGCCTACTGCGCATAAAGACAGTAAGGATAATATTGCAGCTGAATTGAATATAAAGTTTGGAGATATTGAAGATACTTTTTCCTCGGCAGATCATGTTCTAGAAACTAGCTTTCTCCAGCATAGAGGAGGTTGCCATGCGATGGAGGGTCGAGCTATTTTGGCAAGCTATAATTCTTCATTGGACGAACTTACCTCGTGGTCTGCCACCCAATGCCCTTATTTGATCCGTAGATCTTTGGCCGGACATTTCCAAATGCCAGAGAGCCGCATACGTATAATTTCGCCAGACGTGGGGGGAGGGTTCGGTCCAAAGGCTGGGTTCTACGCTGAGGAAATAATTACAGCATTTGCCTCAAAAAAATTAGGCAAACCAGTAAAGTGGATAGAGGATAGACAGGAACATTTTGTTACCACTAACACCCAAAGAGACTCATGGTGGGACCTCAAAATTGCTTGTGATAATAAGGGAAGAATATCCGGTGTTAGGGGTAAAATTATTACAGATCAAGGAGCTTATATTCCTTGGGGCCTTCTGTTGGCCTTTACAAGCATGACCCCTTTACCAGGACCCTACAAAATTTTATCAATGGATATTGACCAACAAGTGGTTTTTACTAATACCGTACCCAATACTCCAGTCCGAGGAGCTGGTCGGCCTAACGCAGCCTATGCAATGGAGAGGGTAATTGAGACCGTATCAAGGCACCTGAAGATAGGTTCCGCGGAAATACGGAGGAGAAATTTTGTAGAAAAGAAGGATTTTCCATATAAAACAGGGCTAATCCACTTCAATGGAACCCCAATGTCATACGATAGTGGAGACTATCACCAACTCTTGGAGAAGGCACTGGACCTAGCTGATTTTGATAATTTTTTTGAGAGGCAAAAACAAGCGCGAGAGAACGGTCAATTCCTTGGTATAGGTATTTCTTCATGTATAGAGGATACAGGAAATGGACCATACGAGGGGGTGACTGTTAGAGTAGATACCATGGGAAAAGTTTACGTAAGTTCTGGTGCGGCAAGTCAAGGTCAGGGCCATAAAACTGTACTAACTCAAATCGTTGCCGACCAACTAAGTGTAAATATTGAGGATATTCATGTAGAAATTGGCGATACTAGCAAGTTTCCTCAGGGTGTTGGAACAGTAGCAAGTAGAGTTGGAGTAAACATTGGTACTGCTGCTTTCTCTGCAGCTAATGAAGTACGTGAAAAAGCTCTTAATCTAGCTGCAGACATACTGGAAACAGATTTAGAGGACCTAGAGATAGAGGATGGCATAATACGCGATAAATCTAGAAAGAACCTGACTATTAGCCTGGGTGAAATCGCCCTCAAACTAGCCCCAATGAGTGGAGGTGCTGTTCCAGCAGGACATAGTGCAAGTTTAGAATCAACCTCCTACCAAGCTTCAAATGGTATGCCCCATGCCAGTGGAAGCAATGTCTGTGAAGTTGAGGTTGATATTGGAACTGGTGAAGTAAAAGTACTAAACTATTGTGTCGCACATGACTGTGGGAAGAAAATTAATCCGATGATCGTTGAAGGACAAATTGTCGGTGGTGTTGTGCACGGAATAGGCAATGCCCTTTTTGAAGAAATGATTTATGACGATGGTGGGCAGCCGCAAAATACAAATTATGGTGAATACCTTTTGCCCCTAGCAACGGAAATGCCTCCTATTAAAGTCATTCATCAAGAAACCCCTTCCCCATTAAACCCACTAGGTTTAAAAGGGGCAGGAGAAGGGGGCACTATCCCTGCTGCAGCTGCAATTGTTTCTGCCATTGAAAACGCCCTTACTGAGTTTAATGTAGTAATAGATAGGTATCCCGTAACACCTGAATACCTATGTAATTTAATTGATAAGGAAAATCAGATAGAAGTTTAGACAAAATAAATAGGAAAAAAAATGACCAATATTATGGTAGGTAAAAACCGCATCCAATATGAACAGGTAGGAAAAGGTCCAGATCTTGTGCTGCTCCCTACTCTTCTGGCTGAAATGTCTGTATATGACAAAGTAATTGATGAACTCAGCCATTTTCGACGTGTCACCCGTTTTAATTTTCCTGGCT
Source organism: Alphaproteobacteria bacterium MarineAlpha3_Bin7 (assembly GCA_002937995.1). Lineage (GTDB taxonomy): Bacteria > Pseudomonadota > Alphaproteobacteria > Rhodospirillales > UBA2165. The sequence goes on from PTLG01000011.1 coordinate 11,635, forward strand.
TCGGATCATCTTCTGGTCCGATAAATCAAAATTTGGAAGATTATGCAAAGTTAATACATGAAAGTATGAACGTCTTAAACCTACCAGCCAATACCGATTTATTAGGAAATGGTTTTGGTGGATTCGTGGCAGTTACTTTTTCTATTTATTATGGAAATACTATAAACAAACTGATTCTTGTCGATACTGGCGCGGGATTTCCAGAGGCCGGAATGGGAGCTTTATATAACTTAGCAGAGAATGCAAAAAACAAAGGAATGGATTCAATTATAGAAGCAGCTCTAAAAAGAATGTTTCCAGACAATTTTATCGACTCTAATCCAATTATAGTGGAAGAACGGAGAATGAAGCTAAAAGAAGCAGACCCGCAATTATTTGCTAATGCAGCGCTCTCACTTACTGGCCTGGATAATAGGCCTAAGCTAAAAGATATAAAGAACCAATGCTTGATCGTTGTGGGCCTGGAGGATGAGACAACACCACCAGATTTGTCTTATGAACTTCATCAAGGTATTTCTAAATCAGAATTGATTGAGCTTCCTGGTGTCGGACATTGCCCCCAACTGCAGGATCCAGAAGCTTTTTTAAATGCCGTGTTGCCTTTTTTGCAACCCTAGAAATATATAATAATCCAATTTATTGAGAGGACTTGTTATATGCCGCACCAATTTCAAATGCCTAAAAAACATGTTGATCGAATGATTGATAAGCTTGGAAGAGAACATGTGCAGGAAACATTTGAGACTAACAAAACAGCCCTCGTAGTAGTCGATATGCAAAATTACTTTATAGATGAGGGTCAGATGTCTGGCTGCCCCATGGCACAAACTATAGTTGATAACATTAATAAAATTGCAAAAACCGTCAGGGAGACACAGGGTATCGTCATCTGGATTCAAAATATGGCACCAAGCGATACCTCACAGTCTTGGAAAACTGCGCATGAACGATATAAAGAAGAAAAGGGTAAGATACGGATTGATTCAATGAAACCCGGTGAGTGGCCCTTCGAACTATGGCCATCATTAGATGTGCAAAAAGTAGACCACCAGATAGTTAAGCGAAGATATAGTGCATTTATACATGGGTCCTCTGATATAGAACTTATACTTAAAGATAATGGAATTGAGAATATTTTAGTTTGTGGGGTAGCCACAAACGTATGTTGTGAGTCAACCGCAAGAGATGCAATGATGCTAAATTATAGGACACTAATGGTTTCAGATGGATGTGCAACATTAACTGACGAAGAACACGCAAACTCTTTGATCACTTTTTATAATCATTTTGGTGACGTTCAAAATACGGAAGAGCTGTGTGCTCGACTCTATAACTCTAATCGATTAAATACAAAAAGTTGAAACTAAAGTCTTTTGTATGAAAAAAAATCATAAACCAAGTACTGCAGCCGAGGCCCTATTAATGCGTCTCAAACTTAATGGGATTGATTATCTTTTTGGAAACGCAGGAACCGATTTTGCGCCAATAATTGAAGCTTATGCAAATACTCAAAAGACCAATGTTTCTCTTCCCGAACCAATAGTAATACCTCATGAAACTGCTGCTGTTGCCATGGCCCATGGCTACTATTTAACTACAGGGAAACCACAAGCTGCGATGGTTCACGTCAATGTGGGTCTAGCGAATTCACTTATGGGTATTATTAATACTGCCAGCGATAATATACCTTTTTTTATGATGGCGGGCCGAACTCCAATTACAGAGCACGATAGGGTAGGCTCTAGAATGACGCCAGTCCAATATGGTCAGGAAATGAGAGATCAAAGCACCATGTTAAGAGAGTCAGTGAAATGGGATTACGAACTAAGATACCCAGAACAAATTTCTGACCTGGTCGATAGAGGTGTAGCGATATCTATGGCGGAACCAAGAGGTCCAGTTTATTTGGGACTTCCAAGAGAACCTTTAGCTGATGAGTGGCCACAAAATAGGACAATCGATCACCCCACACAATCCATCCCGGTTGCCCCTAGCGCGGATAATAAGACTTGTAAGAAAATTGCAAAATATATAAAGGATGCAAAAAACCCTATTCTGATAACCCAAAGAAATGACCCAGAAGGTAAATTATCAGAGGAGGTGATTAAACTAGCAAATAATTTTGCGGTAGCAGTCATCGAATCTTTTCCAATACAAAATGTTATGCCTTTTGACCACAATATGCATGGTGGTTACGATATAGCACCATGGTTGGAAATTGCTGACCTAATTATTGTTTTGGATGCTCAAGTTCCTTGGATACAGAGGCATCAAAAACCCAAAAAAGGGACTAAGATAATTCATATTGCCCCTGATCCCTTGTTTTCAAAAATGCCCGTAAGAAGTTTCCAGAACGACCTAGCTGTCTCAGCCACTCCATCAAAGGCCTTAGAACTGATAAATAGTCACCTTTCAAAATTTAAAATCAATACAACAAAAAGATTTGAAAACTATGCTGATGCAAATACTAAAAGGAGACTGACGATACACAATAAAATGATAGAGGGAGATGGATCACCAATGTCTCCAGCGTTTGTGGGTAAATGTATTGCTAGGATTATGGATGATAAAGACGTAGTTTTTAGTGAACTTGGGCCCCCGACAGTCTCCCTGGACCCTAAAAAACCAAATCAAGTTTTTTCTTCTCCTTTTTCTGGGGGCTTAGGATGGGGTTTACCAGCTACCCTTGGAGCAGCCCTCGCAAACCCAAACCGCCTCAATATAGCTTGCGTAGGTGAGGGTTCCTATATTTTTGCTAATCCAGTAGCCTGTCACCAAATAGCCGAAGCGCTAGAGCTACCAATTCTAATAGTAATAATGAACAATGGTATATGGAATGCAGTTCGAAGGGCGGCAAGAAATGTATACCCTCAAGGTACGGCAAAAAAGATGAATCAAATGCCTTTGACATCCCTTAGCCCACTGCCTGATTTCTGTAAAATTGCGGAAGCAAGTAGAGGTTGGTCAAAGAGAGTAGAGAATGGGACCGATCTACCTTCTGCTTTAAACGATGCGTTAAAGTTTATTAGACAGAAGAAAAGGTCTGCTGTGATTGAAGTTAAAGTAATTTCACCTGACTGAATTAATTAATAGGAATAGCACTTTCATGTTGTTATCAATAGACTTCAATTAACCTATTTTTTCTGCCAATATTAAGAAATGGAACCTCTTAGAATTGCAACTATGTTACCCAGCGCCACCGAGATTGTATGTGCTCTCGGTTACCGTGATTCTATCGTAGCAACTTCTCATGAATGTGACTATCCCAGCTCTATTCGAAACTTACCATCATGTACTGATACAAAAATTGATATTACAGGAAATAGTCTTGCCATCGATCAGCAGGTTAAATCATTAGTCGAACAGGGATTATCCGTATATAAAGTAGATGCTGAGTTAATCAGAAGTCTTAAACCCAACCTTGTCGTAACCCAAACACAGTGCGAAGTTTGTGCAGCCAGTCCAAAGGACTTAGAGGATGCCCTCACAAAATGGGTTGGTGGAGGGCCGTCAATTATATCTCTGGAACCCAATTATTTGGAGGATGTATGGAAAGATATAGAAAAAGTAGCAGCTGGACTAGAAAATCCCCAAGCGGGATTAACCCTAATAGCAGGTCTGGAAAGAAGAATTGATAAACTATCTAAACTAGTAATAGATTACTACACCTCCCAACATTTAAAAACTCAACTTAAACGTCCGAGAGTAGGATGTATCGAATGGATTGACCCACTAATGGCTGCGGGTAATTGGGTACCAGAATTGGTAAGTTTTGCTGGCGGCGAAGATGTTTTTGCTGAAGCTGGAAAACACTCTCCGTGGTTAGATGAGGAGGCTATTATAAGAGAAGACCCAGATATAATTATATTTATGCCCTGCGGTTATAATATAAAAGAGACACTAAAAAATCTACCAACGGTTACAAATAAACCTTGGTGGAACAAACTAAATGCCGTAAGAGAAAAAAAGGTTTTTGTTGTAGATGGGAATCAATATTTTAATAGACCAGGACCCAGACTAGTTGAATCTCTCGAAATACTGTTACAACTTATACTACCGGAAGTATTTCTGAAAGAATTTAACTATGAAAATGTGGGCTGGATAAAAATATAACATACAATTTGGATATTAGTTTATGAGCCAAACCAAGGAAGAGGTAAATGTTAAAAAACTTGAGTCTGAGGTAAAAAAACTTCGTCTTGAGGCACAGCTCAGAAAAAACCTAGCTTCAGAAATGCAGAAGCAAAAGGAAATTGCTATCGAAGCTCAGGAAGTAGCCAATGCTAAAACAAAAGAGCTTGATAAGCTTCTCAAAAAACAAGCGCTCGAGGCACAGCTGAGAAAAAATCTAGCCTCGGAAATGCAGAAGCAAAAGGAAATTGCCGTAGAGGCCCAGGAGTTAGCACTTGAGAAAAAGAATGAAATTGAGGCTATTTCCAACCAACTTTCAAAATATTTATCTCCTCAATTATATCAATCTATTTTCTCGGGGGAGCAACAGGTAGATATAGAGAGTAAACGAAAAAAGTTAACCGTATTTTTCTCTGATATTGTCGGATTTACGAATATTTCCGACTCTTTAGAATCTGAAGAAATTACTTCTATGCTTAACTACTACCTTACTGAAATGTCCAAATTAGCTTTAGAATTTGGTGGTACAATAGACAAATATATTGGGGATGCCATATTAATATTTTTCGGGGATCCTGAGACAGATGGAGTAAAAGAAGATGCTATTAAATGTGTAAATATGGCGATAGCGATGCAATCCCGAATGAAGGAACTAGAGAATGAGTGGGCAGAAAAATTTGGTCTAAGAGAACCACTCCAAATACGAGTTGGCATCTCAACCGGTTACTGTACTGTGGGAAATTTTGGCAGCGAGGACAGATTAGATTATACAGTTATAGGCGCACAAGTTAACTTAGCTTCGCGACTAGAGTCTATAGCAAATCCAGGGTCCATTCTCCTCTCATTTGACACCTATAGTCAAATTTCAAAGGAAATAAATTGTGTTGAATTAGAGAAAGTTAGAGTAAAAGGAATTAGCCAAGAAGTAAGGACCTTTGAAGTCATAATGGATGATAAAAAAGCTAAAAACATAGTAGACATAAAAACAAATAATCTAAACTTGAGCGCGGACCTTGAACGCCTCCAAATTGATGAAATAAACAAGTTAGCTGATTTTCTAGAGGAAGCCCGAAAAAAATTAGATGCTAAAACTACTAAGTAAGTTACTACTAGAAATGATGCTTTTGGTACGATAGATGTTAGAGCTATACCAATACGGTAATTCTGTCTGTGCCCAAAAAGTCAGAATAACTCTGGCTGAAAAGAACTTGGATTGGCATGCACACCACGTTAACCTTTTCAAAAGTGAACAATACCATCCAGATTACCTAAAATTAAATCCCAAGGGAGTTGTTCCGACTTTGGTTCACGATGGACGTCCTATAATTGAGTCCACACTTATTTGTGAATATATTGACGAAGTGTTCCCTGAACCACCTTTGTCACCCAAGAATGCTTACGATCGCGCACAAATGCGAACATGGAGTAAAATGGTAGACGATGGTCTACATGAGGGTGTAACAGAAATCAGTTTTTCAGCAATGTTTAGAAATAAAATGAAAAATATGACTAACGCAGAAAGGGAATCTCGTTTCCAAAATATTGGTGATCCAAAACGAAGGGACCGTTTTAGTTCAACATTCCAAGACGGTGTCGACTCCCCTTTTGTAATGTATGCGATAGCTGCATACGAAAAAGCTTTTCGATTAATGGAACAACGTCTGTCTGATGGGCGCACCTGGATTATGGGCGAAAACTATACTTTAGCGGATATTAACATGATGCCATACATAGCGCGCCTAACTTATCTTGGGCTGATAGAAGTATGGATAGAGGACAAACCAGCGATAGCAGACTGGTGGCAGAGATCCCACTTGCTGCCCAGCTTTAAGAAAGGTATCAGCGATTTGATAACTACACAGGAATTTATAGATATGGAAAATTTTGGCAAAGATATTTTAGAGCGCTTAAGGAAACTACATGTTAGGCACATTTCATTACTTCAATAAACTCTAGTTTATTTTTTACTCTTCTCTATACCATCCAAATGCCTGAATAACAGGCTCGTCGTTAATTTCAAATAAGATAGATTCCGTCTCGGAAAAATGGCTGAAATTATGCCAGGAAGGAACAGCAATTACATTCCCTCTTCTCCAATCAAATTTTTTTTCGTCAACCTTGGTATAACCGGAACCTTCTACACAAATAAACAGACGGCCAGATGTAGATTTATTCGGAGTAGTGTTAGTTTTAGCAGCAAACTTTTCTACATAAATTTCCATGGTTGGAATAGCTGAACTATCAAGTTTTACTCGCTGACCATACATTTCAGTTGGCGAAGCTGCTGCCTCTTCTAGTAATTCTTGAACATTTTTCCAACTTATAACAAAGGGGGATTGTATATTATTTTTCATATCTTTGTAGTTTTCGTCTCGAACTTCAAAAAAGATAGTCTTTAGCGACGAAACAAGAGGATCATCTAAAAAGTCGATCCAAAATGCTCCATTTTCAGTGCTATCATTCCCAAGGCCGTGCCAAATCCAATTAGGCGTGAGTAAAATATCATTTTCTAACATTGGCACTTTCTCGCCATCAATAGTGGTAAATGCCCCACTACTCTCAATAATAAACCTACCAGCATTCACAGTATGCCGATGAGAACGGGCAAATTCTCCAGGAGCAACCATTTGATAAGAAGCGTGTAAGGTATTAAGGCTTGTCCTCTTATCCTTCGCTGGATTAGCCATCCTGATATTCCGCCTCTCTGCAACCCTTGGATTTATGCTTTTAGACGCCGATATAAGTAATTCTCGGGCCCGCTCCCAACTCCAACTTGCTCCCTCAAATTCATTTGTTGGTTCAGGCTGTAATCCACCTTCCCCGATCCAGCCTGGTATAAATCCTGCAGAAAAAATTTCTTTATCTCGATCTTCATCACCTTGGACTATAAGCATTTCATCTTCTTTGTTAGTGCTCATTTAATTTTCCCTTTTTTAGAATACAAAAATTTCCTGACTAGCTTGTGTTAACAATAATTAAAATCCGGTGATAGAAGTATTTCTGGACAAATTTGAAATCTACCTATTCAATCCTAGCTTCACTGCTAATAAACTCAAGATAGAATAAAATGAACACTTACAATATATCTCTTATCCCTGGTGACGGTATTGGCAAGGAAGTCATCCTGGAAGGTGTTAGGGTGCTGGAGACCATAGGAAAGAAATTTAATATTCAATTTAAGTGGCAAGAATTTGATTGGAGCTGTGAAACCTTTAAAAGGACAGGAAGAATGATGCCCGAAGATGGTCTTGATAAAATTAAAGGAAGTGACGCAGTTTATTTGGGTGCAGTAGGATATCCCGGTGTACCAGATCACATATCTTTATGGGGGCTGTTAATCCCGATTAGAAGAGAGTTTCATCAGTATATTAACCTCAGACCAGTTAGATTATTTGAGGGAGTTGTCTCACCCCTTGCCAATCGAAAACCAGGAGATATTGATTTTCTTGTAGTCAGAGAAAATGTAGAGGGTGAATACTCTGAAATTGGAGGACGCTTGTATGCTGGTACAGAAAATGAAATGGCTATACAGGAGAGTATATTTACCAGAAAAGGGGTTGATAGGGTCCTACGTTTTGCATTCGAACTAGCTAATAAACGACCCAAACGACACCTAACATCAGCCACCAAGTCAAATGGAATAATTTATACTATGCCATTTTGGGATGAAAGGCTCTCATCAATGGCAAAATCCTATCCCGATGTAGAGTGGGACAAGTACCACATAGATATCCTCACAGCTCACTTTGTACGAAACCCGGACTGGTTTGATGTTGTTGTTGGAAGTAATTTATTTGGAGATATTTTATCGGATCTTGGTCCAGCAATTACTGGAACAATTGGTATAGCGCCATCAGGCAATATAAATCCCGAACGTGATTTCCCCTCCATGTTTGAACCAGTTCACGGTTCAGCTCCAGATATCGCTGGAAAAAAAATTGCAAATCCAATTGGACAGATTTGGTCTGGAGCTATGATGCTTGAGCACCTTGGAGAGGAAGACGCCTCAAAGAATATTATCACTGCGATCGAAAACGTTTTATCAGAAAAACGGTCTTTGACACCAGATATGGGGGGCAATGCCTCAACGGAAGAACTTGGTAAAGCTATAGAAGAAAGTATTTGATTTACCATTTAGATAAATTCTGAGCAAATAGGATACCTTTTAAATTTATACATTAGGAATAAATAAATGTTAAAGTCTGGTTTAGTGGCTTTTTTTATAGTTTTAGGAACGTCGGTATTGGTATCTACCGTAGTTTTTGCAGATCAGGTTGACCAAAGACTTAAGATAAAAATAATTAAATCAGGAAAAGGGCAGGAAGCACTCCCACAATCGAAGGTGACTGTACACTATACGGGGTGGTTGTTAAACGGCCGTAAATTTGACTCAAGTCGCGACAGAAAACGACCATTTGAATTTACTCTTGGTGCTGGAAGAGTAATCAAGGGCTGGGACCAAGGTGTTCTAGGTATGAGAGTGGGTGAAAAACGAGAGATTATAGTACCCCCTGAACTAGGCTATGGTAGAACAGGTGCTGGCGGGGTTATACCACCTAATGCTACTTTAAAATTTGAAGTTGAATTACTCTCAGTTAAGGCACCTAAGTTTAAAAGTATTGATGAAAACACATTAAGAAAATTGGTAAAAAATGGAACAAAGATATTAGATATCAGGGGCCCAGAAGAGTGGTTAAAAACTGGTGTGATAAAGGGTAGCTTCAAACTAACAGCATTCGATAAATCGGGTCGTTTCAATCGATCATTTCCACTAGAACTATCTAAAATTTCTTCTCCGGTTGAACCGATTGTTATTATTTGTAGAAGCGGCAACAGGTCCTCAATTATCGCAAATATGCTTGCAGAGCAGGCCGGCTACCGTAATGTTTACAATGTTGCCGGTGGAATATTAAAATGGATTAAAACTGGCAACCCGGTAGACAAAAAAAAAGGAATGTGAGGCAAAAAATGGCAATTCAAAGATATACAAGTTGTTTCAAAACAATAAGTTCAGCCAGTTTGTCAAAATGGAAGGAAATCCCAGCCGCAGTTATAGCGGATTGCATGAATAGAACAAATGTAATGTCCTCTCGTATTTCACCAGTAGCTAGAGGCATGAAATTACTAGGCCAAGCTAGAACAGTTGATTGTTTTGTTGGCGACAACTCAGCTAGCCATATAGCCGTTAGTATGCTTAAGCCCGGAGAAATACTAGTCATTGACGCAAAGGCACACTTGGATACTGCGGCATGGGGCGGTATAATGACTCTCGCAGCCATAAAACAAAAAGCAGGTGGCGTAGTTATAGATGGAGCTGTAAGGGATGTGGCAGAACTCTGCGAACTTGGTCTACCAATATTTTCTGCTGGAACGGTGCCCAAAGGACCGAGTAAGGGTTTTGGCGGTGTAATTGACGGTATTATTTCCTGCGGAGACTGCGCCGTGAAGCCTGGCGACCTTATTATAGGTGATGATGATGGTATTTCTGTTGTTCCGCTGGATAAAGAAGAACAGCTTCTTAAATCTGCTCTTAAGAAACTAAATGAGGAAGAAATAACGATGTCAGAAATTGAGGCCGGAACTTTGCCATATATGAGACTTGATCTAAAAGTAGAGGATATATAAGAGAAGTTTGGAGGCCATTTTTTACCTCGACTTTTCCAACATGTCTGAATTTGGGACTACTGTCCGTGCTGCGAATATCCAGTAAAAAATCCCAATTAGCATAAGTGTAACAAATGGTATTTGTAGACCAAATTTTTCTCCCAATGAGCCCAAAACTAAGGCTCCTATAGCTGGCAAACCAACTGCAATACCTGTACTCAAACTTATTATTCTTCCTCGCTTATCTGGATCCACGGCATTTTGTATTAGACTTTGACTTGACACAGTGCACCCAATAATACTCACTCCAACAGCAAAAACGCAGGTAACAGCAAACCAAAAGATATTCGTCGCAGCAAAAAGCAAGAGAAATATTAGCGCTGACAAGGCTGAATAAATATAAATTTTAGCCAATCCCTGTGTCTTTCCCCTAACTGCCAATAAAAATCCAAGCAATAGGGAACCCAGCCCAAAAGAACTAGCTAATATGGCAAAACCGTCTGCACCCCTATAAAACACCTCTTCAGAAAAGCCTGGGAGGAAATCAACAAAAGGCCTTATAAAAAGATGCGGTATTATTGCTAGTATAAATAAAGATCTTATGCCCGTATGACCAAGCAAATAATAAATACCCTCTCTAATATCCTCTGTGATTTTATACATTGGCGTACTTAAATTTTTAAGCTCAGAAATATTTAATTCTCTTAGACAGAGTGTAAAGACCAGAAAAGTAAGGGCATTAGCATAGAATACCCACTGAATAGAGAAAAATTCTAACAAAAAACCAAATATTGCTGGGCCAATAAATGCACCAATATGAAATGTGGTTGTATTTAGCGCTATAGCCGAAGATAAGTCTTCCTTTTTAACTAATAAATTTACAAGTCCTTGCCGGGCTGGAAGATCAAAAGCTAGACCCGTACCTTGTAAAAAAGTTAGTACAAAAACTATTTCAATTGTTGCCATTTCAAGTGAGACAAGAATGCCTAAAAGGAGAGCAAGTAATCCTGAAACTACAATGGAATAATAAGCAACAAGCCTCATACCAAAACGATCAGCGAGTGCACCAGAAAAAGGAGAGAAAATAAAAGATGGGAATAAGGCAGCAAATCCTACCATGCCCAACCAAAATGGAGACTTAGTAAGCTCCCACGTAAGCCAGGCAAGGGCCAACTTATGTATCCAAAATCCCAAAATGGAAATAAAGCTACCTATCCAGTAATAGCGATAGTTTCTGACACCCAGGGTCTTCCCTATCCCACCAAAAACGCCATGAATTTTCATTGATTTTACTCTTTATATGTTTAAATGGAGGTATACGATTCGATATTGAAGGTCACGACTTTTAATAAAATAGAAATATGAGGGGGATATTAAAGGTATATGGAAAGAGAGCAAAATACCGCTTCAACACCTATGCTACAAAAGCTTGGTGTAATTGTTGAGAGTGATCTGGTTCAAAAAATAATTATAGGGTTAATACTTCTTAATGCATTAACACTTGGGCTTGAGACTAATTCAGTACTTATGACGGAATACGGTCAACAAATTAGTTTTTTAGATAATTGTATACTATCTATTTTCGTAATTGAAATATTGATAAAACTTGGATACCGAAAATTATCCTTCTTTAAAGACGGCTGGAATATCTTCGATTTTATTATAATAGGAATAGCTCTTGCTCCTGCTACTGGATCTCTATCTGTCTTAAGAACTCTGAGAATTTTCAGGGCCATGCGTCTTCTCTCAGTAGTACCTTCAATGAAAAAAGTAACCCAGGCACTTTTATCAGCTATCCCAGGAATTTTGTCTGTTGGCTCCATTATATTACTCATATTTTATGTCAGCGCTGTTTTGGCGACAAATTTTTTCGGAGACGATTTTGATACTTGGTTTGGAAACATAGGACGGTCTATGTTTTCTCTTTTCCAAATAATGACGCTGGAGAGTTGGTCAATGGGCATTGTTAGGCCTGTTATGGAGTTATTCCCATGGGCATGGACGTTTTTTGTTCCATTTATCTTGGTAACAAGTTTTGCTGTTTTAAATCTATTTATTGGAATAATAGTCGACGCGATGCAAAGTCAAAACACTGAAAAAGAAAATTCTGCAACAGAAGCAAAGTTAAAACACGAAGCTAGCCTCCAGAAAGAAATGTCACTTTTACGTAAAGAAATTAAAGAACTTAGTACTCGCCTAAAAAATAAAGCTTAAAGTTTTGCTTTGTTATGAAGAAAGCTCGATTGCAATATTCATATTAGCGGGATCGGGTTCTAGTTCCCCCCTTCTTATTCTATTTGTTATTTCGGTAACCGCCTGGTTGTTAATACCGGTAGCACCATTTTCTTTACTTTCCTGAGCTACCAAACCGTTAATTAGATCAACCTCACTATACCTACCTTTTAGGTGATCCTGAAGCACACAATCCCTGGCTGCAGGCCCAACGTCTGCGACAAGTTTGTCAAATAGTGTCTCTAATAAGCGGTTAGTATCTTTGATATCGTCTTTTGTAAGACCAAAGATTGGCTCAATTGAATACCCTCTTTTTTGGCCAACCGCTAATGCCTCTGTTCCCACCTTTAATGCAAATTCTTTAACTCCTTCTAACTTTAAGGCCTCTTGGAGCGGTAGACCCAGCATCGCTGCAGGTCCTAGAGACATTGTATTAATTACTAATTTCATCCATTTGGCTGCAATTATATTTTCAGTTATTGCAACCTTCCCAACCTTTAATAGAATTGGCTCAATTTCTGCTACTCTGTGTTTCATATCATCCGTCAATGATCCAATTCCAAACCACGTCCGTTCTGGAGGGGTATTTCTTTGCACAAATCCAGGATTAAATATTTCTGACGAAAGCTCTACGACACATGCTATCGTTCTGTCGAAACCAACGATCTCTGCAATTTCCTCGGCGGTCATCCCGTTTTGGATGCCAACCATTAACCCATCTTCAGCCAAATAAGGTTCCATCAGATGACAAATCCATTTGGTATCATAGGCTTTTACCATGACAAAAACGTAATCAAATACCTCGTTAAGCGAACATAACTCACATAAATGATAGGCATTTGGATTAACCAAAAGCTCATCAGATGGCATGGAAACTTTCAGACCACTTTTACGCATGGCTTCAACATGCTCGGGCCATTGGTCAAACAAAGCTACATGATAATTTGCTCTAACCAGGTCTGCGGCAAGACAGCTGCCATTAGCGCCAGTTCCCACCACAGCTATTTTCTTTTCCATATCTTTACTCCCCAAAATCTATTTCTTGCGACCTTCTATATCATAAGTTGCCAATACATCATCTACCAACCTCTCTCCCTCTGAAAAATTATATTCCGACTCCATGCGCGTCTTAGTAGCAAATGGAGGTCCAGCATAGAATCTTTCGTACTGTTCCTGTCTCCCAGCAAACTCTGAACCCACTAAATCCCACGTTAATTTCATAAGCTTTACTCTCTCATCCGCTGGATATCCTGGAGACTGTATATATCTATCAATATCTATCTTAATCTGAGGATTCTTAAAATCAGTTGAGCTTGAAGGAAGCTGAATGAGACCTCCCCCACAAAGCTCTCTCAGTAAATTAAGTAATTTTGGATAGACTTTTGATTGAAGCGCTATAGCTGCATACAAAGGTTGCCGAGCTGGCTCAACAAATTCTTTCCCTATTATTGAACAATTACTTATTTGCGCATCCAAGAGTCCCTCTACCATAGCAGCATAACTTGACATCTCACCCAAAATACCTTTAACCGCTGGCAACTTATTTACTCCATTCATTTCAGTAATTCTTTTGGCCAATCCCATGATAAGCCGGAGCTTTGTTACAAATCTTATTTGGGCTTGATGATTTCCCATTGAGTGTGCTGCAGTTTTCCACCACTGATCTTTACTAATTTCTAAATCCCTATAGACAAAAACCTGCTCCCACGGAACAAAAACGTCATCAAAAACAACTAATGAGTCTGTTTCATCAAACTGGCTAGATAATGGATAATCGAATGTGCTATTTGCCGCACTTGCATAGGACCGTCTAGAATAAATCTTTAAACCCGGAGAATTGCAGGCCACTGCAAAATTGATAGCATGGTCTTCATCCCCTGGTTGTATAGGTGTAATCTGACCGAGGCTGATGTAGTCGGATAACACTGCACCTGTACCCAGCATCTGCGCACCCCTTACGATTATGCCATTATCTTTTTCCTTTACCACGCCAGCATACAAATCTCGTGGAGATTGCTGATGCATAGGTTTACTTCTATCAATCTGAGGAGGAATAATTGTGTATGTTACATAGTAATCGTTTTCACTCAGATACTCATAAAAGTTTTCTAGATACTTTTTCTTCTCCTTTCCTCCGTTTTGCTCAAAAACATCCGAGTTCATCATCCACCCGCAAAAAAATGCAGCTACATGATCTGGGCTACGCCCCATTAAACCAAACGTAACTTCTGACCACTTCTGAACAGCTGAACGACGAAGCCTCAGATCATTCTCACTTTTAGGTAATTGCCATATCCTGTTTATAGGTTTAGGAGAAGCTTCTAAATTAAACCTCATAATATTTCTATTAGCAGGTTCACTTGCAATATCATACAGGCGGGCAGTGGTTTTTATAGCCTCTCTGAAGGCAGGATGGGTCGTGACATCGTTAACCTCTTCACCATCAATAAAAACCTTACGCCCGTCACCTTTTATTGCATCAATATAATTTTTCCCCGTTCGAGGTCTTATTTTAGTTACCGCATCCATCTAGTCTATTTAATAATTCCCTAATTTCCCGTTAGAAGTAATAGATTCTATGAAAATATAGTTATTAATAAAGCCTATTATTTTTTTTTAATTCTATAGTAATTATATGGAGAAAACAAAAAACTAAAATCAATTATTGTTTAGTCATTACAAGCAAATCATTTGACTTTGCCCCAGATAATCATGTTTCAAGCATATCTCTTAAATTGTTTTTCAATACTTTCCCATAATTATTCTTTGGTAACGAATTAACAAATTTGTACTCCTTTGGTCTTTTGTATCTAGCGATGTGCTCAAGGCACAACTTGTCTAACTCATTTCCAGTAACTAGATCCTTTTCCGTAGGAACTATGAATGCAACGACTTTTTCTCCCCACTCTGGATCCCTTTGGCCTACCACAGACGCCTCTTCAACATACTTGTGTTGAATCAGAATTTCTTCAACTTCCCTTGGGTAAATGTTTGAGCCACCGGAAATAATTAAATCCTTAGATCTATCTTTTAGGGTTAAGTATCCGTCTTCATCAAATAAACCCAGATCTCCTGTATATAACCAACCATTTTTGAGACTTTCTTTGGTAGCTTTAGCGTTTTCCCAATAACCCCTCATAACTACATCACCTCGGACAGTAATTTCCCCGACCTCTCCTGCTTTTAACTCTTTGCCTTTATGGTCAACTATCTTTACCTCAAGATCTGTCCTAACTGTGCCAACAGACTCTATTCTATGA
>PTLG01000110.1 GCA_002937995.1 Alphaproteobacteria bacterium MarineAlpha3_Bin7
CGCGTTGTTAAAATTATAATTAATTATAGAAAAATAAATAAAAATTTTTATTTTGGGTAAATTAAGGTGCTGGTATGGGTTTTAATAATTTTGCTACCCCAGCAGCCATCGCTAAAAGGTGGTCGTCTTTGTCTGGCAACCCGTCAAATTCGATACCTACCGGTAGGCCCTGAGAAAGACCTATAGGCATAGAAATACCAGGGGCTCCTAGATTGCTGCCTAAATCTGTATTTCTAATAAAGGTTGGGAAAGTGGGTTGCTGGTTTCCGTTTAGCTCGATGGTTTCATCTTGACCTATAGGTCGAGCAGTCAATGGAGTTGTTGGAAATATAATGGCGTCAATGTTTTCTTCGCGAAAATAATCTGCATATAGTTTTTGCATTTTGGGCCTGTGTTTATTTATTGCGTCTAAATAGGCTGCCTCAGGCATCGCTTCATCACCTTGTTGACTAGAGATAATACCAAGTACGTCGGGACTACCTATGCCAGCTATCAAATCGTCTAGGGAAACACCATAACCTGCATTTTTTAAGTAAGCCGGTAGTTCTCGCATAACTTCGAATAATGCAATGGGGAATCCGGTATTATCATTCAATTCCCAAATATCTGGAAAATCCTTTTCAATAATTTCGACCCCACTTTCCTCCAGTTTTTTTAAAAAACTAGATGAAAGTTCCTGCACTCCAGTCTCGAGATCCTCCCAGAACCGTGTCCTAGGTACGCCAATTCTTAATGACGTAAGGTCCACATGGTCTAGATTGGGCACATCTTTAACTGCCATTGCAGAGTCAAGATGGATTATATCATCTATATTTTTTGCGATGGGACCTATTGTATCTCTGGTGGACGAAATTGGAATTACTCCACTACGTGAATAACGGCCAACACTAGGTCTGAATCCAAATAATCCACAAAGGGCAGCAGGTATGCGCACAGAACCGCCTGTATCTGTTCCTAACCCAGCAGGAAATTGTCCTGAACTAATTGCTACTGCTGTGCCTCCGGAGGATCCCCCAGGTATCATTAGAGGGTTGTAAGGATTGCGTGCTGGGCCGGTTACGGAATTATTGGAAGTAATACCGAATGCAAGCTCATGCAGTACAGCCTTTGCGGGGATAATAGCACCTTGTTTACGAAGTGCCTCAACGGCTGGAGCATCTTGTTTAGGTTTTTTTCCAGCTAATGCCCCAGTGCCTCCCGTTGTTGCTAGGTTTTTCGTATCAATATTATCTTTTAGAACTAATGGTACTCCATCAAGTGGTCGCGCCTCATTATCTTTTCTGCGTTTATCTGACGCAGCTGCCTCTAATTTATAAAAATTTTTATCAAACTCTATTATTGCGCCTAGGTCATATGTAGCTTCAATACGGTCTATGACGGCAGTTGCTATCTCGCTTGCACTAAATTCTTCTGCCGACAATCCTTTAATCATCTCAGTTAGGGTCAGTTCATTTAAGTTCACAATATTTTCCCTGAGCAATTACAACCAAGTTTTAAGTTACCAATTTTACTTCGGGTGGCATGATTATTAACAGTGATCGTACCTTTTTGAATTAGCTTAATCAATAAATATGCATTACTAGAGTCCATTCACAGGGTTTTTTTATATTATTAATTGTTGGAATAATGTAATTTTATTTTCTTTTTCACCTACTGGATAAGTTAATGCGTGGCAGTTCAACATTAGCTAAAGTAACAATAGTCATAGGTTTATTATTAATTTCTATTGTATTCTTATATTTTATTTCACCTATTCCCCAATGGAGCAGCTATCATCAGTTTGCAGATAGTCGAGCTTTATTTTTTATAAATAACTTTGGAGATGTAGCATCTAACGTGGGTTTTTTTGCAGTTGGTTTTTATGGTCTTGTTACTATTTTGAATAAAGAAAATTTTACCGAAAAAACTGATATAATTCCCTATAGCATATTTTTCATTAGTATCATAGGTGTTGGGTTTGGGTCAGCCTATTATCATTGGAACCCAACAACTGAAACTCTTTTTTGGGATAGACTACCTATGTCTATTGCATTTATGTCCTTTTTTGCGGCAGTTATCTGCGACAGAATTGATAAGCAATATGGAACTTTTGTTGTATTGCCTATTTTAATCCTAGCTGGAATTTTAAGCCTCATATACTGGAGGTACACGGAGATCATAGGACAGGGGGATTTAAGACCGTATGGTCTCATTCAATATTTTCCATTGTTTGTTATTCCCATTATCTTGGTGTTGTTTCGGAGGTATAATTTCACATCCCCTAAATACATTCTTTATGCTCTAGTTTGGTATATTTGTGCCAAGTTATTTGAATATCTTGATGTAGTTATTTTTAAATTATTGGGTAATTTTGTAAGTGGTCACACTCTCAAACATCTAGCAGCTATGTTTGCGGTCATGTGCATCATAAGAATGTTAAATAATGCCAGTAGAAAAACATAAATTATATTAGTTTAATAGTAATAAGAATGTACAAGTATGCAGTTGCAAATTTAATTTTTTCTAAGATGGGAAAAGTTCTTTGATATGACAATTCATAAACTTATAGACGGATTTAAATCGTTTCGTCAGGAATACTATATAGATCAACCTGATATTTATAAAGATTTGGTGGAGAAAGGTCAGCATCCAGAAGTAATGGTTATTGCTTGCTCGGACAGCCGCGTTAATCCCTCAATCATAACACAGGCTAATCCTGGTGAGATTTTTGTTGTTCGTAATGTTGCCAACTTGGTGCCTATTTATAGAAATGATCATAATTGTGCGACCAGTGCATGCATTGAATTCGCTGTTCGTGACCTAGGGGTAAAGCATATTGTTGTATTAGGCCATTCGGAATGTGGCGGAATAAAAAGGTTGTGTGAGCATAAAGGAATTGGTCCTGAAAGAGACTTAATCGATGGATGGGTATCTATCGCAGAGACGGCAGGTGCCACTGATTTGGAAGGCTTTGAAAAATTTCGCCATGTTGAGCGAGCGGCTATTACAGTTTCATTAGAAAACTTAGTAACTTTTCCCTGGTTGAAGCGGCGGGTTAAGGAAGGCAATCTAGAATTACACGGATGGTTCTTTGATTTAGAAGCAGGAAATTTGCTTACCAAAATGGCGAGTGGAGAATGGAATGTTTTGGCCTAACAAAATACAAGTGGTTTATTGAAAGAATGTAATCGCGGTGATCTAATGCTTTTTGCAAAATGCAACCCAAATATTGGCCATAAAATTTAGGTTTGTAAGTCCTATACTTCTTATACGAACTCCTTCATTCCTTGCTTCCTCGTCACCTCTCGAAACCTCCTCTTCGTTGGAATTATATGTATACATGAGCTTGGTAGTTTGTTCCTTTATATTTTTACAAAATGTTTTTCTGATTTCTTGATTATCGGTAGTTTTAAAATCAGCTCTAGCCTCATTAAGTACAATAGGGATTAAATACGAGACAGCGGCCGCCATCATCAAAAAGTTTCTTTTATTTGGTTTTGTCTTCATCGAGCAGCGATTGCTATATCATCTAATTGATTGAAGGGTTCAAACTTTTCAAAGAACTCAATAATTTGATCCTTGTTTCCCCCGAATTTGACACCTTTGGACTCAATAGCTTCTTTTATTGTTGTTTCTCCAAAAACCCACTGTATCAGAAACTTACGATCAAATCTTATGTTTGCGTCAAATTGTTCTGGAACTATCTCATGAAGCTGACATATACCTTTCCTTATTTCTAGGGTGCATGATTCCTGTGAGTCAGTAGTTTCAAATTTGATTGAGAATTTGGTATTCCATGCTTTCTCGGGCACTAACCTTACTGTCATTACCTTTAGAATACCTTCCAACGGGAAGCCACTGACTTGGTCTTTTGAACCTAGTACCATACCTGCTTTACTCAAGTCTAGTTGACTATCGAGTTCCATTGCTGAAGTTAGACCCCAATTACGCCATGTTGCATTCACCTGCTTATAGGCCCAACTTCGCAAGGCTTCAGCTTTTATACTGCGAGCTTCATGGTCCTCGCGGTCAGTCTTTACAAGCCAAGTTGATAATTCGGCCGCCCATTTATCATCCCCTTCAGAAAGTGCAGTTTTAGTAGCCTCAATCAATTTGTTTCTACCTCCCATCATTTCAACATATCGAGAAGCCTTTTCTTTCCAGGGGATGGGGTCAAGAGAAACTGGGTCACCTTGAAACCAGCCAAGATATCCCACAAAGATTGCTGGAATTGAATGTTTATAGGACCCATAAAATTCTCCAAGCCAAGGGTGATCACGGAGGTGGTCTGGCATTACGACGATCTCCATTATTTCGTCAGAGGTGTATCCCTTATTCATGTAACGTAATGTCTGGTCATGAACAAATTGAATGGCGTCTCTATAATCAATTAATAAGTCTTCTATTTTATCTTTGCCCTCGATTGCATATCCATGATGTGGAATAAGCGTCTCGGCCTCGAACTCTCTTAAACGATCTATTCCATTTGCCCATATCATAGGGTTCCTAAATCTTGTACCTCGAAGTGCATATATATTTGGGAAGGATTTATATACTGCATCAGCAGATAATAGCGTTTTTGTCTCTGGTAACCATACTGCACACTGGTCTTCTGTTTCAGAAGGATTTAGATAGATTTCGAATTTTATACCACCAGCTTCACCTTGATAGAAATTATCAAATGTTTTACTAGGGGGAGCAAATGTCCTGCGACCTGGACGCTGCGGAGGTCCTAAGCCTGCCCCTACGGTCCCATCTTCACCTAATGGTAAACGCATTCCAAACTGGTAAATGGCCCGTCTTCCAAGTATTGGTGCAATCAAACCAACATCTCTGATCACATGTCCTGTAAGTTGTTCTTGGCAAATTATCTCAACTTTTCCGCTTTCTATGTCCTCCTTACATACAAATGCCTCCGTTCCACTCACATGGTCCGCATGAAAATGTGTATATATAATTGTTGTTATAGGTTTTGAGGTAATTTTTTTAAATTCTGAAGCAACGGTTTCTGCAACTTCCATGCTTGTCAGGGTATCAACCAAAATACACTCATCTTTTCCTTCTATAAGGGTGCAGTTAACTACTGAATAACCAAAAGCAAAATGAATATGGTTGTTAAATGTATATATTTTTGGCTTCATCCCATTTTGGTGCTCTGCTAGCTTTTCATTTACGGATGGAATTATTTTATTCATGACTTACCCTTTATTAGCTAAAACAACTTAGGGGGAATTAAATGCTAATGCCCACTACACTTAATCATGAAGCTTCTAAATAATTAAATCAACTAATGAATATTAATAGATAATATGAAATATATTCATAGTGATTTATTTTTCCAATTGTTTTTAGGAACTCCAGAGAAAGACTTTTTTTAACTCTATTTGCCAATGGATAACAAAGTAATTTTTACTTTTGAAAATAATGATGTCTGATGTTTAGTTTTTAAGATAATTTTCTTATTTTTTTTCAAAAAGAAAAAATTATTTTAAATTATATTAAAAAATAAAAATTTTTCTATGAAAAAGAAAAAAAGACTTATTAAAGGAAAAATATACTATTATAACTTACCTAACAATTGGCAGATGGAAAATTAGGATATTTAACAGTCTCTTTATGTTTCAACTGTAGAGAGATTAATTGAGGCAAAATGTAATGACTTATAACCCAAGAACAGATACTGGAATTCCAACCGAACCCATTGGTTCGCTTCCACGACCGATCAAACTTCAGGAGGCTTTTGCTGCATACGACACAGGCAAAATAAGTAAAGCGGCACTCCAAGACGAGCAGGAAAAGGCCATCCGAGACTCGATCGAAAAATATGAGGCAACTGGTTCCCCCATCATCGCTGACGGTGAGCAATGGTGGTCAAGTTTTGCCACCTATCCTTTCATGGCCACGATGGCCGGAACCGATCTCAACCCTTGTTGCGGCCCGGGTGGTCAGACTTTCGCCCTGTTTCCAGACGGACACTACAAGGCCATGCCCAAACTTGAGAGAGGACCATTCCGTTATAATGAGTATGCTGCCGACTCTTTGGAAAAGTCTCTACGCTATGCAAGTAAGCCAATGAAACAAGCAGTTATCGCTCCCTCTATGGTTTCACTGTTGCTGCCGTTGCACGTTACGCTCTCGAATTATTCTCGTGAGCAATTCGAATCAGATCTTGTTGATGAATGTGAGAAGGACATACGAAAGGCCTTTGACGCTGGAGCGGCTCGTGTATCTATCGACTTTACGGAAGGACGGCTATCGCTTAAGGCCGATCCGCGTAACCCATGGACTGATGCTGGACTTCTACCCCATTTTATTGATCTTATCAGCCAAGTGGTCGATAGATTCACACCCGAGGAACGAGCAAACATCGGTGTCCACACCTGTGCAGGAAGCGACGCCGACTCGAACCATAGTGCTGAGGTTCCCTACAATACTTTGCTGCCAGCGATGTTCTCGATTAATGCTGGTTATTTCCTGATTCAGGCGGCCTGCGAAGCAGATCGGGATGCCACCTACAAGATGATTGGTGATAATATTCGCGACGACGCTGAGGGTGTAAAACCAATTTACTATGTAGGTGTAATATGGTGTCAGAATCCCAATCCAGAAACGCCCGAGGAAGTATGCGACGCTTTAGTCAGGGCAGCCGACTTTATTCCGAAGGAACGTTTGGGCTCGACGGATGACTGCGGTTTCTCTCCCTTTGCCATTGACCAGAAGCCAGCCTATGGCTCCCCTGATTTTGCCCGAGAAATTGCATTCCAAAAGATTGCAGCCCGGGTTGAGGGTACTAAAATGGCGGCGGATAAGCTCGGAGTCAGTTAAAGAAATGATTGGGCTTCCCATTACTCTGTCTCACAGATCTGTAATTTTTAATACAATACGTGTGATACTGAGAGTGTGATAGAAGGCAGTGGTCTGATGTTTCGCTTCCGACCGGGGGTAGGATTTGACCCACTGCCTTCCTAGATAATGGGTTGCTAAAATTAAGGGGTTCATCTCTATACAATCTTGAGAGCGACGATTATTAGCCCTTTTGTAATGATCTAACTACTACTCGAGACTGGGCATTTGAGAAGATACGGGTCAAAGCAGAAGGTGCAAAGTTAGCTGAGCAGCAATTGAGTGCCTAAAAGTCGATATGGGGGTGGCAATAGTTTGGTCAAAACTAATAACTATTTGAACTAAAATGTTTGTTAGATCCAGCAACATTTCCTATATTTTTAACCTGATGGATATAGCAAATTAGTGGTAATATTGTCTCGGGGCCAAAATGGAAAAAAAGCATTATATGTGTACTCATACATGGGGGAGTGATGACGCTCGGGATAAAGTCGTTGAGCAAAGCAGTGAGATGACTGACGCCGATTTTTTTGGGTTATTAAAAACCGACAAGGCAGAGGTGCTTCAGCATTGGATGGGGAAGGATGATTTCTTCTTTTGTCACTGGTACGCTGAAAGTGAAGATGCAATTTATGAGGTTTTGGAAGCAGCGGGTTTCAATGATGTCATTGTCACTATGCCTAACGAGATGCCTAGGTATGTAACCTCCGAAAAAATAACAGGTGAAGTTATGCCTAATCCTTTTAAATAAATATTCTCTGATGAGTATCTTTAAGCTAAGTCAACCAGAGTTATTATACTAAATTAATTTTTCAGAATATTAATCTAACCTGTAAACTTATAGCCCGTTTCGACAGCAAACGCTTCAATTATTCGTTTCGTAATTGGCCCAGGGACTTTTTGTTTTGGCCTAAAACTATCGACCTCAGAAACCGGCATAGCACATACAGCACTTGAAGTTATAAAAAACTCGTCGCCCTGTGCAACATCGTACATGGTAAAATTTCTCTCTATAAGTGGGATTGAAAGTCGTTCACAAATTTCAAATACTACTTTACGTGTAACACCCTCTAGTATGTTTCTATCAGGAGGAGTCCAAAGAGCGTTATCCCGAACCATAAAAAAGTTAGAGACAGAATTTTCTGCAACGTTGCCATTTAGGTCTAACATTAGAGGTAGCGCCTTTTGGTTAGCTACATCTAACTCCGCTAAGATCTGGTTTATTTTGCTAGTCACCTTCGCCCGAGGTTCAATACATTCTGGTGGATTTCGGCGCACTGATGAGACAGATAATTTAATTCCCTTGGATTGATCCCTAGATATTGTTGCGGTATCAACAAGCCTGAAAAAGATCATTAGTGTTGCAGGACCAGCATCATTAGTTTTCATAGAGGGGCTATCTTCGCCGCGCGTGACCCAATGCCCAACCCGATACATGCTATCGGTATCTAATCTATCCCTGTTTTCAAAGAGCAGTCTCTCGGTTTCCATAATCATATCAGAAGGAGAGAGTGAAGGATTAATTCGGACATAGGATAATGATCGGTAGAGACGATCTACATGGTCTTGGAGTCTGTAAAGTTTATTGCCAAAGCAGGGTGTAACTTCATAAACACCGTCTCCCCACAAGAAGCCTCGATCAAAGGGTGAAATTTTGGTGTCTTGTAGCTCCGAAATTTTTCCGTTCAAATAGATCAAGGGTTCGTTAGGCACTTTCTATATCCTCGTGTTTGTACCTCAGTTAAGCGGAATATAGGTTTTATCTCAACTTATTTTCACTTTTTTGACTCTTATAATTTAGCAGTCCGATATTAGTTATGAATCCATTATTGAATACTAGTGAGATTGCATTTACTATGATTA
>PTLG01000111.1 GCA_002937995.1 Alphaproteobacteria bacterium MarineAlpha3_Bin7
AACCCTAATTCCGTCAGAGATAAAGAATGGTATCACGCCTTTAAAGGTTTCGATCATAGGGACATCTTTTGCTAAAGAGTTAATAACAAAGACGTTTAGTCCTACAGGTGGGGTTATCAGCCCTACCTCAACGACGATTAGAGTAATTACTCCAAACCATAATTTTAAATCATCGGGGCTAAGTCCAAAATCTAAACCGGCTATTATTGGCCAAAAAATTGGCACAGTTAATAAAATCATGGATAGCGAGTCCATAATAAATCCTAAAAGGATATACATAACCAACATCATCAGGAGAACTGTTAAGGGAGGCAATCCAGATTGTTTAAAAAAGTCCGCCGCTAGTATAGGAAGTTCCGAAAATCCCAAAAATGCGTTAAAAACACTTGCACCCAACAGTATTAAGAAAATCATACCAGTTGTTTTTGCAGTTCCAAGAATTGCCTCAATCATTCCCTTCAGTCTCATTTTTCCACGAGTAACGGCTATCAGAAAGGTTCCCACCGTGCCGACACCAGCTCCTTCTGTAGGTGTAAAAAAACCTATATATATACCTCCCATTACTAATAGAAAGATTAGTAATACAGGCCATATATCAAGCAATGCCATAAGCCTCTCAGTTCTTTCAGATCTAATTCCTGCCGGACCCGCATTAGGGTTAATTCTTACAACGATAGCTATCGCTAAAATATAGCCAAGGGCCGCTAAGATACCGGGTATAAAGGCAGCTTGAAAAAGAGAGGCAATATTTGCTTCCACCATTATCGCGTAGATTATGAGAACGATAGAAGGGGGTATCAAAATTCCGAGCGTACCACCTGCTGCTAATGATCCCGTTGCCAAAGACCCCGAGTAGTTGAATTTTTTTAACTCAGGCAGTGCCACCTGTCCCATTATTGCGGCTGTTGCCAATGAAGAACCGCTTATTGAAGCAAATCCAGCACAACCTCCAACTGCAGCCATAGCTACTCCACCTCTGTGATGTCCTAACCAGACATTGGCTGCCCTGAAAAGTGCTTGGCTTAAACCGGCCTTGGCTGCGAACTGCCCCATCAATATAAATAGCGGAGCTACCGACAGATCAAAGGAAGCAAATTGCCAATACATTAGTGTTTTTAGAAATGATAGAAGGGGAGTTATACCCGCTATATAAACGTAGCCAACCATTCCAGTCGCCAGCATTGAGACACCTATTGGCACTCTTATAGCCAGAAGAATTAAAAGGACCAGAAACCCCAGTAAACCAGTTTCAACTCCCGTCATTAGCTTAACCTACTTTGTAACTTGTTTTTTTGCTGGTTCTTATTTCTGACAAATTATTACGCAATGTATATAAAATTACCGTTATAAGAAGTAACATACAGATTACGGAGTATGGGAAGGAAATCCAGCGCGGTATTGCCAAAACACCGGTAATTTCTCCATTTTCATACATATCAAAAGTACCGTAATACAAACGCCATGTTAAAAGCAAACTTACCAATAGGTATAAAAATGAACCCAGAGCATCACAGATCGCATGTATTTTCTTCGAAGTCCAAGTCATAAAAAAATCTACAATGACGTTTCCCCTCATTAGTTGACAAAATGGTAAGAACGCGAATACAGCAGTACAAGTTCCGATTTCAATTAATTCCATATCCCCCGGTATAGGCTTTGATATAGATGCTCGTCCAGTTACACTAATGGTAGTCATAAGGGCGACCACTCCGACCACAAACCCACCAAATATAGCGAGCCAGGATGATGCAACATAAAGAACCCGGCCCACCTTATCGGTGGGCCGGGTTAGATTATCAACTTCCTCACTCAATTGAACAAATCTTTCAATTGTAATGTAACTATTCTATTTCTCATACTTAGCAATCATGTCATAAGCATCTTGGAGGAGTTTTGGTCCATCATGGCCTTTTTTGGCGATTTCTTTATACCATCTCTCAATAACACCACCAGCTTTTGCTTTAATCTTTGCTGATTCTTCAGCACTGAGAACATGAAATTTATTTTTTGACTTAGAGCGCATTAACTTCTCTGCAGGTTTTTCAATAGCTCTCCAATTTTCTCCTGCGGCACGCGCTATATTTCTACCGCTGTTATCATCAATAACTTTTCTAAGGTCTGCTGGTAATTTAGCATAACTTTTCTTATTCATTAAAAACGAGAAAACCGCTGTGCTTAGACGAGGCGCATCTCCAGAGAGCATAGTAAAGTGGCTAACTAATTCATGCATCTTTACAGCAGGTGCAATTTCATAAGGAAGCACACTGCCCTCTATTACTCCCTTTGACAACATTGGTGGTATTCTCATTAAAGGGGTAGCTATCCCAGCTACGCCTAACGATTCTAGAAGCCAAACGCCGAGACGATTATGGACCCGGAGTTTCATACCTTTCAGATCCGCAACGCTTTTGATTGGGCTTTTTGTCATAAAAAACGCTCCATCGTGCGCATGAAGTAAAAGTATTTTGTAATCTTTGAACTCATCATTTACCAGGTGCTTCTCTTGATAGTCTTGAAGTGCTAAAGTAGTTGAGAGAGCATTTCTATGGACAAATGGTAGCTCAAAAGCTTCAACTTTTGGCATACGGCCAGCAGTAAATCCAGTTAAAGTCCAAACTATATCTACCACACCATCCTTTACTTGACCTAGTAGTTGTGGAGGTTTACCTCCTAGGCCCATAGCCCAGAACGGCTGTACTTTAATTCGACCATTTGATGCTTTGCCAATTTTTTTGGCCCACGGTGTTAACCATGTTTTTGCTGGATTAGCTACTGGAGGAATAAAGGAATGCATCCGTAAAGTAACCTCAGCAGATTTTGCTTGATTAAACGAGGGATAAGCAGCGAAAAACATTAAAAACAGGATCCCTATAATCGATGTAATTGAATACTTGTGACGCATATCGAGTTCTCCCTTTCAAATTTTGTCCGAGAGTTGATGGGTTAAATTTACGCACTACACTAACATTTCAAAAAATAATGGAAAGCAAATTTAGGCCTATCCCTGCGGACCAATCCGAAAAAAATTAGGTAAAAATAGACATTGTTTAAAAGACCAATAAGTAAATTATCTGGTATTTTATCTAGTCACCAAATAATTGACACCAGACTGGAGTGTGGTCAGAAGGTCTTTCCCATCCCCGTGGAGTTGAATCTATCCCAACCTCTTCCAGGTTGTCGGCCAATATTGGAGATAGCAAAAAATGATCAATTCTGATTCCATTATTTTTGTTCCATGCCCCTCTCTGATAGTCCCAGAATGAATACTGGCCTCCGTCCTTATTTAGTATGCGGAAACCATCGCTTAAACCTAGGTAAATTAATTTTCGCCAGACAGCTCTAGTCTCCGGTCGAAAAAGTGCATCTTCCTTCCAGGCAGAGGGATCATAGCAGTCATCGGGCTCCGGTATCACGTTAAAGTCGCCCCCAAGAATAAAATTAGTGTCTTGCTTTAGAAGGAACTTAACTCTGTCGTAAAGTCTTTCCATAAATTCTAATTTATACGGAAACTTGTCGCTGTCGACAGGGTTTCCATTCGGAGCATAAATCGATGCAACTAATAAGTCTTTGGTAAAAACCTCCAAATAGCGTGCTTGTTCGTCATTAGGATTTCCTGGGAGTTCTGTTAGTTCTATATCAATTGGAAATTTTGAGAGAATTGCTACGCCGTTATAAGTTTTTTGACCATTAACTGCTATATTGTATCCTTTATCTTCTAGTTCGTGTCTTGGAAATTTTTCTGATACGCATTTGAGCTCTTGGAGGAGCAAAATATCCGGTTTAAAGTTTTCTAGCCAACGTAATAGCAAAGGCAGTCGGGCATTTATAGAATTCACATTCCAAGTTGCTATTTTGGTCATAAATTTCTTAAACGGAAAAGGAAATACCACACCCACATGCTGCTGTTGCATTTGGGATTTTTAGGCGGAATGAAGCTCCAGCGAGATCATCAACATAATCAACTTCTGAACCAGCTAATAGATCTAATGACACCTCATCGATTATTAGTTTGATTCCATTTGACTCAAAAATAATATCTTGACTAGTTTCCTTATCATCTAGAGCAAAACTATACTCGAAACCAGAACAACCACCAGCTGCTACAGACACTCTCAGCATTACCTCGCCAGAATTTTCTGCCTCCATAAGCTCTACCACTTTGCTTGCGGCCGACTTTGTTGCTCTAATACCCTTAATTTCTTCCATATTTTATAAACACCAACTTATTTGTCTTCATATAGCTATATTTGATATAATATTTCTTAATAAAATACCAGTTTTTATAACCAGTAGTAAATAATCTAAATGACTAGTTTAGCAAGATATTCGAGCCTAATTAAAGAGAGTAGGGGGCGATTTTTCCCAGAGTCTGAGAGTCCTACACGGACTTGTTTTCAGAGAGACCGAGATCGAATAATTCATTCAACTGCTTTTAGACGGCTGGAATATAAGACACAGGTTTTTGTAAACCATGAGGGTGACCACTACAGAACTCGTCTGACTCACAGTTTAGAGGTTGCACAAGTAGCAAGATCCTTGGCCCGTTCTTTAAATGTTAATGAAGATCTAGCGGAAACGTTAGCTCTTTCCCATGATTTAGGGCACACGCCTTTTGGGCACGCAGGGGAGAATTCCTTATCCAAGGTAATGCAAAAATATGGAGGTTTTGATCATAACTCTCAATCTCTCGCCGTCGTAACCCGCCTCGAGAGAAGGTATCCAAGCTTTGACGGATTAAACCTTACTTGGGAGACTTTGGAGGGACTTGTAAAACATAACGGTCCGCTTGGAAATACTGGGAAAAATAAAATAGTAAGTAGCGAAGTTATAAAGTTTAGCCAAAAGTTTGATTTAGAGTTAGATACTTATGCAGGGATCGAGGCACAGATCGCAGCGATTTCCGATGACATTGCTTATAATAATCATGACTTGGATGATGGTCTGAGAGCGGGACTCTTTAGTATTAAAGATTTAAAAGTATTACCCGAAGTTGGAAAAATATTTTCTGATACGTATGGTGAATTACCAAATGTTGAAGAATCAATCGTGGTTCATGAGTGTATTAGGCGACTAATAGGTAATATGATATCTGATTGCTTAATTGAAACTAAAAGAAGATTAAGAGAGTTTAAACCAAATAGTGCAAAAGATATTAGAGATATGGGAACACCTATCGTAGGTTTTTCAGATAAAATGTTAAAAGTCGAACAATCTCTAAAGGAGTTTTTGGGTAAGCATATGTACCGTCATGATAAAGTAACAAATATGACTAATAAAGCTAAAAAAGTGGTAGAAGAGTTATTTATTAAGTTTTTTGAAAACCCAGATCTATTGCCAATTGAATGGCAACGAAGAGGCAGGATCGGAGGAGAAGAAAAGATTGCTAGATCGGTTGCGGATTACATTGCTGGTATGACGGACCGGTTTGCTTTAGATGAACATTCAAGATTAGGGTTAGGTTAATATTTGTTGTGAATTATTTTAAGTTCTTTGAGAAATTTATTTTAAAAGCTATAAAAAGGGTGGCGCAAGATAGTGAGGTTTTTATAGATCTTGCTATGCACAGCTTTTCTGTCGAAAGACCAAAAGACCCAAAACACGGGGATATTTCGACAAATGTTGCGATGATACTGGCTAAGCAATTTAAGATGAAGCCCATCGATCTTGCTGAACTTATTGTACCTGAGCTTGTTTCATCTAAGTATATAGTGGAAGCTAATTTAGCTGGGCCAGGGTTCATAAATATACAAATTTCGACAAAGTTTTGGAAAGAAAGGTTAAGAGATATCCTATTGATTAATACTAAGTTTGGTAACTCAAATATTGGCTCTGGCAGAAAAATAAATGTGGAGTATGTATCGGCTAATCCAACAGGTCCAATGCATGTGGGGCATGGTAGGGGTGCTGTTGTAGGAGATGTGCTCTCGAAAGTATTAGAAAAAAGTGGTTTTGAGGTCACAAAGGAATATTACATCAATGATGCAGGGAATCAGGTGAATATTCTTGCGCATTCAGTTTATTTTAGATACTGCGAGTTGAATGGAAAGAGTATGGGCGTTATCCCTGAGGAATACTATCAAGGGTCTTACTTAATAGATTTAGCTGAAGAATTACAAAAAAGAGATGGAAATAGATGGCTGGATTTAACACAGGAAGAGTGGTTGCCACCTATTCAGGGGTTTGCAATCAAAAGCATGATGCAATTAATTTCAAAAGACTTGAATTCTCTAGGAGTGTTTCCAGATGTATTTCGTTCGGAAAAAGAAATTATACAAACCGGAATGGTTGATGCTGTGATGTCAACGCTCGCCGATCAAAACCTTATTTATGAGGGGACCTTGGATCCTCCAAAAGGAAGAGAAAATCAGGATTGGGAGAGTAACCCCCAAACCTTGTTTCTATCGACAAAATATGGAGATGATATAGACAGAGCAATAAAAAAAACGGATGGGAGTTGGACATATTTTGCTTCGGATATGGCTTATCATTTGGATAAATACCAGAGGGGTTTTAACCGTATGATAAATATTTGGGGTTTTGATCATGGTGGTTATGTTAAACGAATGACAGCTGCTGTGAGCGCTCTAACGAGGGGTGACGCCATGTTAGACGTGAAATTGTGCCAGTTGGTCAATTTGATTAGAGATGGTCAACAAATAAAGATGTCCAAACGTTCTGGAACCTTTTTGACACTAGGGGAGGTTATCAGAGAGGTTGGAAGAGACGCGTTTAGATTTTTTATGCTAACACGTAAGAACGATGCACCTCTAGATTTTGATCTAACAAAAGTACTTGAGGAGAGTAAAGATAATCCAGTCTATTATATTCAATATTCCCATGCTAGGGGCAAATCTGTATTAAGAAGGGCTTCTGAAATCTTTGATGACTCAAAACTTGTCCCAGAGATGCTGGCAGAGGTAGAGTTAGACCTATTAGATGATCCCTTGGAAATTAATTTAATTAAGATCATGGCAAGTTGGCCTAGAGTTTTGGAAGATACCGCTAACTCTCATGAGCCTCATCGTATAGCTTATTTTTTGATTGATATGGCGTCAGCTTTTCATAACCTTTGGACGAAAGGTGCACGGCAAGCTGCACAATTGAGGTTTATATCTATTGAAAATGAGGAGTTAACCATGGCTAGGTTGGCCATGGTTCAATCTTACCTTATTGTTGTGGCATCTGCCCTTGAGGTTATGGGAATTACTCCATTAAATGAAATGAGATGAGACCAAGTATTCAAATAATTTGTTAGGGATTTATCATTGGTTATAGATAATACCGTCCAGTCTTCTGGTCAGGCACAGGTGTCAGGATCAACAAAAAACGTTCCTAGAGTTCTAAAACGGCGTCGCGCCAAACCTTTACTAATTTTTTGTAGTTTTATTTTTGTTCCTGTTTTAGCGATTATTTTTCTTTGGTGGTATAGCTGGTCAGACGAAGAATATATGGTGCCATTAATTAAGGCATCGAAGGACCCTTATAAAGTTAGGCCAGAGATCCCAGGGGGTATGAAGATTTTGAATAAAGATATGGATATTTATAATGTATTAGAAAATCGACCAGAGAAGCCATCAACAGAGAGATTGTTGGCGCCTCCAAAAGACATCACATCTTTGACCAAACCAAAACTAAATAAAAAAAACCAAAAGGAAATAGAGCCGAGTCTAGGAAAGCTAGAGGAAATACTTAATGAAAGAGATACACTGGAAAAAACTTCTAAGAACAAAATCAAAATAATTAATAATGAGAATAAAAATAATTCAGGTAAGTCACAGAAAATTGGCGATTTAGGACTAAAAAATAATTTTCGAACCGTCCAAAAAAACACAAGTTCTGTTGAGAAGAAATCAGACAAAGGAATTGATTTAGTCACAAATAAGGAGGTCGCTAAACTTGATAATCTTGGGAACCAAATATTTAGAGTGCAACTTTTATCAGTTAGAAAAAAAGAATCAGCAGAGACAGAGTGGAAGCGGTTATCAAAACGGTACCCCAAAATATTATCTGGTCTTGAGTCTTATATTGTGCGTGCTGATTTGGGTGCTCGGGGAATTTATTACAGGCTTCAAGCGGGGTCATTTAAAGATAAATCCATAGCAACAAAAGTATGCGCAGGACTTTCTCAAGTAAAAATATCATGTTTCGTAATAAAGCAGGATAACTGATCTGATGACAGTTCGACCGCTAGCTGTAATTATTGGTTGCGAGAGTTTCGATTTCAGCGACAGCGAAGTGGAGTTTTTTACCAAATATAATCCATTTGGATTAATACTTTTTGAGAGAAATTGTAGAGACCAAAAGCAAATTAGTGCTTTAACTCATAGGTTTAGGAGTTTGGTTAATCGCCGAGACGCGCCCGTTTTAATTGATCAAGAGGGTGGTCGTGTGGCTAGACTGCGCCCTCCTAACTGGAGGAGTATGCCACCAGCCATAGTCTTTGGTCAGCTTTTTGGTAAAAATATAAAGGTGGCAGAGGCTGCTATTAAACTTAACTACCGCCTAATTGCTGAAGATCTTCGTCTATGTGGTATAAATATCAATTGTGCTCCTGTTTTAGATTTACCGATACCTGGTGCTGATGATGTAATAGGTGATAGAGCCTTAGGATCTGATGCTGCCCAGGTTGTATTATTAGGATTGGCTTCCTGTGGCGGACTAGCTTCGGGAGGGGTTT
>PTLG01000112.1 GCA_002937995.1 Alphaproteobacteria bacterium MarineAlpha3_Bin7
TTTTTAATACGTGCGATATCTCCGTAAAATACCTGACTTTTCCCCACAACAGAAACTGGTGCGCGATCACATGCGCCTACACATGGTGCATAAACTAGATTGTAATTATCCTTGGCTCCTTCTCGCAAGTTGTCATATAGCTTTTTAGACCCTAAGATCTCGCAGGCTATCCCATTGCAAACTCGGATAGTAAGGCTGTTTGTATGAGCTTCCTCTTCCACTATATCAAAATGATGGTAGAAAGAGGCCACTTCGTAAACAGCAGCTAGGGATAAACCCATAAAATCGGCAAGGGCGACCAAGAGGCCAGCAGGTAAGCAATTATACCTATCCTGTATTAAATGAAGATACTCTATTAATAGTTCTGGCTCTTTTTGACGATCAGATAATATTTTGGCAATTATTATCTTGTCTTCCCGACGTACAACACGACCTTTTAATTGCCCTATTTTATTTTTATCTTTTTTCATCTCTTTATTTATGTTTTTTCAATTTCAATCAAAATATAACAATATTTAAAAAAGATTATTTGGTGTGGATTATCCTACCAACCTTTGAAATTGTAAAATAATTTAATTAAGAGTTTCATAAGCTCGTTTCATGGATAAAATATTGTTTTATACAATCTATAATGGTTGAGAAAAATGTCAGATAAAACCCAACTTCATTTAGCAGAACTAATGGGCTCAAAAATATGCCATGATTTAGTTAATTCAGTTGGCTCTTTAAGCAACGGCATAGAGCTGCTGAGTGAAATGAAGGGTGCCGTTGACAAAGAAGCTCTTGATTTGATTGCAAGAAGTGCAAACCTGACATTAGTTCGCTTAAAGTTTTTTAGATTAGCCTTTGGTCTCAATACTAACAAAATAAATAATAACTGGGACCAATACTGCCATACTATTGAGTCGTACGGGTTAGAATATGGCACAAATATATCCTGGCAAAGCAACAAATATACTGGGAACTTATCTGACGGAGAGGCTAAGCTACTATTAAACCTGTTTCACATAGCCATAACATGCCTAATTAGAGGTGGGAAGATGTCGATAGAAATTAGTCCTAATGGTTTAACTGACAAATTAAAAATTATTGTGGGAGGAAAAATTTGTAATATAAAGAAGCCAGTTTATTTAGCTGCTACTGAGGAAAAAAAAACAGAAGATATTAGCCCTAGGGAAGTAACAGCCTATTTAGCGCGCTTACATGCCAAAAGTTTGAATAAGGCAATACAAATAAAGGATAACAAAAATAATCAAATTACGTTTGAAATAATCAGCTTATAACCTGCATGTCCGAAATATCAAATCCTATGCACTGGCTAATTTTTCATCGCCATCTGGATCACGAAGCACATACCCCCGTCCCCAAACAGTATGTATGTAAACTTCCTCATCAGAGACAGCAGCCAATTTTTTTCTGAGTTTGCAGACAAAAACATCAATGATTTTGAGCTCAGGCTCGTCCATACCATTATATAGATGATTTAAGAACATTTCTTTCGTCAGAGTTGTTCCCTTTCGCAATGACAACAGCTCCATTATCCCATACTCTTTTCCCGTTAGGTGAACTGGTTTGTCATCAACTTCAACCGTCCTACCATCGAGATTAACAGATAACTTTCCTGTTCTGATGATTGATTCTGCATGTCCTTTTGATCTTCGGACTATCGCGTGAATGCGAGCGACTAATTCATTCTTATTGAAGGGTTTTGTCAAATAGTCGTCGGCACCAGTTCCTAAACCCTTGACCTTTTGCTCTGACTCGGTCAGACCTGACAAAATTAAAACCGGGGTCTCAACTTTAGCCGACCTTAGGCGCCTTAGGACCTCATATCCATCAATGTCAGGCAACATTAGGTCAAGAACGATTATATCGTAATCATAAAGTTTTCCAATTTCCAGACCATCCTCTCCCAAGTCTGTTATATCCAAAACCATACCAGCAGAAGAGAGCATCATCTCTATACTCTTGGAAGTGGTAGGATCATCCTCTACTAACAACACACGCATTTCAAACACCCTATTGGGAAGCTCAAACAATCATTATTAATAGAATAAGCTGGTTGGGGTTGATATTCAAGTTCATCAATAATTTTAGATATAAACATGTTAATATTCGTAAAAGCTAAAGAAAAAACACCCGTATTTCTGTGGTTTTTTTCAATATCAGAACTTAATTTACTAAAATTTAAACTGTTACTGACAACATAAAACCTGAAAAAAATTATAAAAAATTGAGAAAATAGAGAGAATCGGTTGGGCAGTTCTTTAGCTAGATTAACCACTCAAGTGGATTCAGTCCCTAATCATCAAGTTTATGGCAGGGTTTCTTCTGTACTAGGTATGTTAGTTGAAGTTTCTGGTATAAATGAACTTCTTTCCATTGGCAGCGAATGTAGTATACAAACTAATAGTGGCAAAGCAGTTAAATGCGAAGTCGTAGGTTTTAATTCCACTAATGCTAAAGTTTTACCTTTTGGAAGCCTGGAAGGAATTGGGCCTGGAAATACAGTTGAGCTAGGTAATTCTTCTCCCTCTATATTCCCAGATATGTCTTGGCTTGGCAGAGTGGTTAATGGTTTCGGAGAACCAATTGATGGCAAAGGGCCACTAGCCCAAGGAACAAAACCTTACCCCTTCAGAAACTCACCACCACCACCAAATGAACGAAATAGAGTCGGAGGAAAAATAGATTTAGGTGTTAGGGGTATGAACACTTTCGTTACAACATGCAAGGGCCAAAGACTTGGTATTTTTTCTGGTTCAGGGGTCGGAAAATCAATCCTTCTCTCAATGATGGCCAAAAATACGGCAGCAGATGTTTCCGTGGTTGGCTTAATTGGTGAAAGAGGAAGGGAGGCCAAGGAGTTTATCGAGGACGACCTTGGTACAGAAGGTATGGAGACTAGTATTTTAGTTCTAGCCACTTCTGATGAACCTCCCCTAGTAAGAAGACAAGCGGCCTATTTAACCATGGCCCTAAGCGAGTTTTTTAGAGACAACAACAAGGATGTACTTTGCCTGATGGATAGTGTGACGAGGTTTGCAATGGCACAACGAGAGATCAGTCTTTCGGCTGGTGAGCCACCAGCAACTAGAGGCTATACTCCTAACGTTTTTTCTGAATTACCTAAACTCCTTGAAAGAGCAGGACCGGGTAGAGAAGAACAGGGCTCTATAACTGGTCTCTTTACAGTTTTAGTCGAGGGAGATGATCTCAACGAACCTATATCAGATTCCGTAAGAGGAATTTTAGATGGCCATGCGGTTTTGGACAGGAGTATTTCTGAAAGGGGTCGTTTTCCCGCAATCAATATCTTGAAAAGTATTTCCCGAACAATGCCAGAGTGCAACACCAGTGAACAAAATATTATCGTTAACAAAGCCAGAAAATTAATTTCTACATATGAGGATATGGCTGAGCTTATTCGACTCGGCGCCTATAAAGCTGGCAGCGATCCTTACGTTGACGAGGCTATAACCTATTATCAAGCAATAGAGAACTTTTTATCTCAAAGTAAAATGGAAAATACCAGCTTGGAAGTATGCTATAAGCAGCTGGCTGAAATACTTAATTTAGAATACGGAACCAATATAAATGGTAAAGAGACTGAATTCCCTAGCGAGGTTGTATAAATTTCGTGTAGAGGAAAAACAAAAGGAGTTGGGTTTTGTGATGGCCATGATAGCAGACCTAGAATTACAACTTGGTAAGCTAGAGGCAGAGATTCCCAATGAACAAAAAGTTGCAAAAAACTCCCCTCAAGAGGCAGGAGTTTTATTTGGAAATTACCTAGCACACTATTTTATTCGTAAAGAACAATTTAATCATGCAATAGCTGAATTAGAGGAAAAATTGGTGACGATTCAAAGTGAATTGCAAGATAAATTTAAAGACTACAAAAGTATAGAGTTAACAATAAATTCGAGAATAAATTCAGAAAACCTCGAATTACAAAAGATAGAACAGTCATACATAGATGAAATTGCAATTGAAAACTTCCGAAGACTTTCTAGAAAATAAAATTATGTTCTATCCCGAATTGAAGATAGTAGATTACAATTTTCAAAGTTTGGCTGACTATCAAAAAAACTCAATTCTTTAATTTTCTCCTTCTGAGTATTTTGGACTGTTAGAAATATTTTTATCCAACGAGGAACAAGCTCATTATTAAAATCGCCAAGCAGGTTTATTCCTAATTCTTCAATCTGTTTTGGCATATTTTCTTGATAGTAGTTAAAATATTCATTAATCGAACCATCATCTAATATAAGTCTGTCAGGAACATAATGGACTAACACTTCTATGGACCTGAGATAATCCGCTGTGCCTGACAACCTAGTCATTTCTTCTGTAAAATCTTGTGTTTCAATGGTTCCAGAGATGGAAACAAGGTAGTCAATGGACATATCCGGATTAGATAGAGATATTAATAGTTTTCGCCTATCAAGAAGTTCCATCTATCCTAATCTTTTTCCAAATTCTTAACGATATTTGTGACATCATTTGCTGCTTCTGTATTAGGGAACCGGGTTAATAGAGGCTCTTGTGCTCTAATGGAATCTCTTACCTTAGCATCCCTTCTAATTACCCCAGCAAGCTGAGGGGAAAACTTAAGGAACCCCTCACACGCCTTTAGGATAGTGTTATATGTTTTTTCTCCTTCTTTGTTAGAATTTGCCATATTTACTACTATTCTTATATCTGTATTAGGTCTCTCCATATGCGTGATCTTGATAAAAGCATAAGCATCTGTCAAAGCAGTAGGTTCGTCTGTCGTGATAACCATCATTTTATCCACATTATTAGCTAGGTTTCTTACCGTTCTATCGACCCCAGCTCCTAGATCAAGAACTACATTTTGATAGGCAGCAGACAATAAAATTAAATCTTCCCCAAGAGTATTCAGACGTCCCGCCGAGACGTTTGCCAGATTACCGGACCCCGATCTACCAGCAATAATATCAAAACCTCCCACTTCAAAAGGTAAAGCCGCCTGGTTCAAAGAGAGCTTGCCACTAATTACGGTACCTAAGTCATGCTTGGGCATTAATCCAAGTTGAATATCTACATTAGCCAATCCAAGATCTCCATCAAATAATAGAGTCCTCTTACCCAAATTAGCTAGCGCATGAGACAGCGTAATTGCCAACCACGTTTTACCGACTCCACCTTTGCCAGAAGCTACAGCAAATATCCCGTTTTTAGCGCCCTTAATTGGTATATTCTTGTCGCCCGTAATAGTCGCTCCTCCAATATTTATAACTATTCCACCAAAACTCAGCTTAATTTTTGTATCATAGCCTATATTTGTTCAACAGTTTTGATTTTTGCCCTGGAATGAACCTCATTTTGAGATATTACAACTGTTGAGGGCCTAAATCGCTCGACTATTGACCTTACAAAAGGTCGAATGTTGGGACTTGTTAATAAAACTGGGAGCTCTCCTGTCAAAGCCTGACGCTCAAAAACCTGTTTCACTGCCAAAATAAAGTCCTGTAGCTTGGTTGGCGCCATTGATAGCTGCCGTTCATCTCCCGACCCTACCACCGACTCTGCAAATTCTTGTTCCCATTCTGGAGATAGCGTAATTAAGTTGATTACACCGTCTGTATCCGTATTTGAGTCACTTATTTGTCTGGCAAGTCGCATTCTAACGTGTTCGGTAATCTGGCTAATATTTCTTGTCTGTGTGCAGGCTTCAGAAATTCCCTCTAGTATTGTAGGTAAATCTCTTATTGAAACACGCTCTTCAAGTAGGTTTTGCAATGTTCTTTGAATCCCACCCACAGTAATTTGGGACGGAACCATATCAGAGATTAATTTTTGATGATCCTCATCCAAATCATCAAGTAATTTTTGTGTTTCAGAGAATGAGAGTAATTCCGACATATTATCCTTAATAATTTCTGTGAGATGTGTAGTAATTACAGTTGGTGCATCAACTACTGTGTAACCCCGAAACATAGCTTCTTCTCTAGCCTGACTATCAATCCACATTGCTGGTAGTCCAAAAGTCGGTTCATTAGTAGCTTCACCGGAGAGAGAAATTTCTTCTCCCCTTGGATCCATTACAAGTAGCATATTTGGCCTAAGGTCCCCAGCACCTGCTTCGATTTCCTTAACTCTTAAGACATAATTATTAGCTGGCAATTGCATATTATCTTGGATACGCACCGCTGGCATTACAAATCCCATTTCTACAGCCATTTGTCTACGAAGAGCCTTGATTTGATCTGTTAACCTTTGTCCCTCTGGTCCATCATTGATTAAGGCTAATAAACCATATCCAAGTTCTAATCTAATAAAATCAATTTTTAGAACCTGAGACAAGGGCTCTTCTTGCGCCACAGGCTTGCCGGCTTCCAACTCAGAGTCGCTAGGTCCATCAGGCTTGCTTATCGTTTCCTTACGATGATTAAAGAACGCTATCGCCCCGATTGCTGCCGCTAAAAGAAGAAATGGCAAAGCAGGAATACCAGGAAGAATTGCTATAGCCAAAAGTAGAAAAGAAACCATTCCTAGAGACTTTGGTTTCCGAGACAACTGACCAAAAATAGCCTTGTCCATAGATCCAGAAACACCACCTTTAGTTACCAACATGCCAGCAGCTGTTGAAACAATAAGTGCTGGTATCTGGGTTACCAATCCATCTCCAACAGTTAGCCTAGTAAAAGTATCAAGGGCAGCTGGAAAGGCCATATCTTTCTGAACAACCCCAATTATAATCCCACCTATAATATTTATAGCTACTATTAGAATTCCAGCAATAGCGTCACCACGAACGAACTTTGCTGCACCATCCATAGCTCCAAAGAAAGAACTTTCATCCTCTAATTCTGTCCTTCTATTTCTTGCTTGAGACTCGTTGATAAGCCCTGAAGACAAGTCAGCGTCTATGGCCATTTGTTTACCGGGCATTGCATCCAGAGTAAACCTAGCCGCAACTTCGGCTATTCGCGTGGAACCTTTAGTAATGACAATAAAATTTACGATTACCAGTATACCAAATACGATTATGCCTATTACAAAATTTCCACCCATTATGAAGCCGCCAAATGCTTCGATAACCTGTCCCGCGGCATCCGTCCCCTGATGACCATCAGATAAAATCAATCTTGTGGAGGCCAAATTTAGCGCTAGCCGTATCATGGTTGCAATAAGTAAGATTGTAGGAAAAGAATTAAAGTCTAAAGGCTTATCCATAAAAATTACTGTCATCAAAACTAATACTGAGAACATTAGAGAAAATGCTAAGCTAATATCTAATAACCACTTCGGCATAGGTAATATCAGTATAACTAATATAGCCACGACACCCGCAGCTAGCATTATATCTCCTCTAGCGAATGCTGCCCTGAGCTTTGTCGAAATTGCCCCCCCAAAGGTTGACATTAATTCTTCTGTAGAACTAGCTTGTGGAGTTTCAAAAGCCTCCAGATCCTCAAGTATTTGGGCTGTAGTTTGAACTTGCCCACCATCCGAATCTGGAGCGGCTTCGTTATCTGGTTCTATTATTGTGTCTGCCATGTTTTTTTTGAATTGGCTATTTTATTAAGTTATCACGTGCTCGTTATTACTATTTGATGAGGGAACAATTACGCCCATTTCAGAGTATGTTCTCAACTTGTTTCTAAGAGTTCTTATAGAAATACCCAGTATGTTTGCAGCATGTGTCCTGTTACCTAGACAATGCTGCAAAGTACCAATAATCAGATCTTTTTCCACTTCAGCTACTGTTTTTCCAATCATTTGATCATTAACACTATCTTCTTTTGAAGAGTCTGGGCTTTTAAACTCATTAGATTTATTTGTAACTTCGCCTATATTTATGTGATCCGGTTCAATCCTGTTATCCGAACATAATAAAACTCCACGATGAATAGTATTTTCAAGTTCTCTAACATTTCCTGGCCAGGAATAATCGGTAAGAAGTTTGTTTGTAGCGGCAGTGATTTTTATTTCCCCTAGCCCATTGGACTCAGAATATTTCCTACAAAAGTATTCTGAAAGTGGCTTAATATCCCCTGGGCGTTCAGATAATTTAGGAACATTTATTGTCATCACATTTAGACGAAAGTATAAATCCTCTCTAAAGTTCCCCAAAGACACCTCATTTTGGAGATCCCTATTACTAGTTGCAATAATCCTCACGTCCACTTTAATTGGTTTGGTTCCACCTATTCTATCAATTTCCTTTTCCTGAATAGCTCGTAAGAGTTTTGCCTGAAGGCGAATGTCCATTTCGCTTATTTCATCCAGTAGTAATGTACCTTTATTAGCTTCCTCAAATTTTCCTATGCGTCTTCCTACTGCTCCAGTAAATGCCCCTTTTTCGTATCCAAATAACTCTGACTCCAACAAGTTCTCAGGTATTGCTGCACAGTTAATTGCCACAAAAGAAGCTTTAGATCTCTCACTAGCCTTGTAAATATGTCTCGCTATTAATTCTTTACCAGTTCCAGAGTCTCCCACCACCAAAATACTAGCGTTACTCTTTGCAACTTTTTCAGCAACTTGAATGAGTTTTCCCATTTTGGGATCTTCATAAACTATTGATAGTGGCACCTCTACCACAGCCTCAAAAATTGCAGATATTAGTTCTTGGTCTGGAGGCAGAGGCACATATTCCTGCGCAC
>PTLG01000113.1 GCA_002937995.1 Alphaproteobacteria bacterium MarineAlpha3_Bin7
TGCCTCACATTACTATGATAATTTTCACTTGGTTATGTTCCTTTATGTTTGTCGGGTTTGGGATGGGATACCAGTGCCAAAAGAAAAACAAAAAATTAAGTGGGTTGCACCAAGTAAGCTTGATGAATATCCAATGCCTCCGGCGGACAAGCCATTGATACCCCTATTGAATGAGTTTCTATAAATTTTTTCTTCAATGTCTTGCCTAAATATGTCAATTCGTTCATTCATATCAATAGCAGTAAATTTTAAAATTGAGCTAATAGAATTTTATGGCAGATTCGGAAAAAATTAGTGCGTGTGTGCTGGTAATAGGGAATGAGGTCCTATCTGGTCGTACAAAAGACGCCAACTTGAATTGGATTGCTTCTCGATGCACTGAAAAGGGGATTCAGCTAGCCGAGGCCCGGGTTATACCCGATGAGGAAGATGTAATCGTGGATGCGATCAATGAGTGTCGCCAGAAGTATAATTACGTATTTACTACAGGCGGTATAGGGC
Source organism: Alphaproteobacteria bacterium MarineAlpha3_Bin7 (assembly GCA_002937995.1). Lineage (GTDB taxonomy): Bacteria > Pseudomonadota > Alphaproteobacteria > Rhodospirillales > UBA2165. The sequence continues at coordinate 502 of PTLG01000113.1, forward strand.
CAACCCATGATGATATTACTGCTTCATGTGTGGCGAAAGCTTTTGGAGTAAAAATAGAGCGTCGGAAAGAAGCTGTGGAGTTGTTAGAAACTTTTATAAAAAAAGAAAATTTAAATGAGGCAAGATTAAAAATGGCAGAAATGCCAGTGGGTGCGGAGCTTATTTACAACCCAGTGAGCAAAGCTCCAGGTTTTCGTATGAATAATGTTTATGTAATGGCTGGTGTACCCTCGATTATGAGGGCAATGTTTGAGGGCTTTTCTGAAAGTTTGTTAAGCGGGGAGAAAGTTCTTTCAAAGTCTGTGGCTTGTTACCTACCAGAAGGGGCAGTAGCTAAGGGTCTAAGTAAGATACAGCAAAACCATACACGTTTTGACATTGGAAGTTACCCTTTTAAGATATCTGGAAAATTTGGTTGTACTCTTGTGTGTAGGGGTACAGATGAGGAAGAGTTAGAAATAATTATTAGTGAGATTAGTGAGCTAATTGTTGAGTTAGGTGGGAAGCCAATTGATGAAGATTTAGTTACGCCTGAAGATGAGAAGAGGCCTGATGACTATTAGTTGATTAAGATAACTTATAAAAATTGGATTGTTGATGCTTAATAATGCGGACGTGGCGGAACTGGTATACGCGTTGGACTTAAAATCCAATGGCTTTATAGCTATGAGGGTTCAAGTCCCTCCGTCCGCACCAATTTGATTTATGTTATGGGGTGCCATTCTGGTCCCCAAGCGTCTTCCCAGAGCCATGGTCGTGATGTATTAGACTTAACTGTGCCTCCCTTCCAAAGGTCATATTTTGGTTCCACATATTTGTTAAAAAAGTCGGATAGTCTTTTATCCAATTCATGTTGGATGTTAAGTGGAGAACTATCTGAATATCTGTTTATTCTCTCGTCAGGATCATTTTTTAGATCATATAAGGCATTATTTAGAGGATAGGCTTTGCTACCGTTGAAGCGCTTTACATACGACCAATTAGGGGTGCGAATAGCTCTTGTTTCTTCATTTTCAATAAAAATTTCATCGACCCAATCCTTATTATTACCAGCCAGCAATTTTTTTAAGCTCTTGGAGGGATTTGCCTTATCCGTATCAGGGTTTTCAATTTTAAGTATATGCAAGATTGTCGAGAATATATCTAAACTACTTACAAAGTTTTCACATCTAATCCCAGATTTTACAGGCTCAATTCCCCATACTAATAAAGGTATATTATAAGCGATCCTGAATGCATTTGTTGGCCAAGTAGCTTGGCCATGACCCCAAAAACCATGATGACCTAGAGAAAAACCGTGATCTGCTGTGAATATTACTAGGGAATTTCGATCTAAGCTAGATGCTTTAAGGGCCTTAAACAATTCACCTATCCCCTGATCTATGAGTGACATTTGGGAGTAGTAGTTTCTTAGCGAACTTAAATCATTGGGTATTTGCAGTAGGGCGCTAAAGTCTGGCCCACCTTTGGACTTTGAATGATAGGTGCTATTCATCTGGAAACATTCGATAGCCTCTTTACAAAGTCCCTCTCTTGGTACGCTATTCATGTTTAGTTTTTCATAATAACTGCCAAACTGATTTTTAGCAGGCCCCTTTATTGACGGCCAGTGCCCATAAGGACCATTATAGGGCAGAAGAAGAAGAAAGGGGGTTTCTTTATTTTGAGCGCGACCTGTAACATATTCAACTGCTTTGCTCGTGAATAACTCTACTGAGTGACCCTCGTGAATATACTTTTTACTGTTTTCAATTATAGTATTCCCATAGAAGTCTAAGGTATGCCCCCTTCCCATTGTAATCCAGTGATCAATAGAGTTTTGAGGCTTTTCAAGACACCCGAGGTGGTACTTGCCTATCATGGCCGTATCATAACCATTTCGTTTCAATATTTCTGGTAAAGTATCGAACTCCTTTAAAGCGTTCCAATCTTTTGGCCACTTGGCCATAAGTCTGTCGTCTAGCCAGGTGTGTATGCCGTGTTGAGATGGCATTAGGCCCGTCCAAACTGACGCTCTTGAAGGAGAACACATGGCGTTAGGACAAAATGCATTTTCAAACACAACTCCCTCTTTAGCCATTTTGTCGAGGTTTGGAGATTTAATTTCAGTATTACCGTAACAGCCTAGCAGGTCAGAAGGCTGATTATCCGTCATTATCAATATTATGTTAGGTCGATTTTCTATCGTAAAACACCTATTTGGAGGCCGAAGTAATTGCCTTATTTATGCCCTGTATGGCCTCGTCAACTTGATCATTTGTAAATGTTAGAGCGGGTGAAAGAATAATTCGATGCCCTTGGTTTCGTATCATTACACCACTATTTCGTGCATTTTTCGCAACAAGGGCAGGGTAGGGTTCATTGAATGCAAATGGTTCTTTAGTATCGCGATCCTTTACAAATTCAATTGCTAACATCAAACCTTTACCTCTTACATCACCAATAGATATATGTTTATCCTTAAGTTTTTTAAGCTCTTTTAGAAAATAGAGGCCAACCCTTTCTGCATTCTCTGGTAAATTATCTCTTACAACGATCTCGAGGTTGGCATTGGCGGCAGCGCATGCAAGAGGATGACCCGAATATGTATAACCATGCATTATGGCAGATAGAGGGTGGTCTCTTTCCCACGCACTTTCCACCTTTTTACTAATAGCTGTTGCTCCGAGCGGTATGTAGCCAGAATTAATTCCCTTTGCAAAACTCATTATGTCCGCTTTTACACCCCATGCGCGTGTCCCAAACATTGAACCTGTTCGGCCGAATCCAGTGATTACCTCGTCTGCAATTAATAGAATATTATGTTTGTCGCATATTTTTCTAATTAAAGGCCAATAATTACTAGGAGGTATTATCATACCGCCGGCTCCCTGTATGGGCTCAGCTATGAATGCTGCTACTGTTTCTGGGCCTTGATGTTGAATTTCTCGGTCCAAAATATCAGCACAGATTTGACCTAGTTCTTCGGCATTTTCTGTCCATGGATTTCTGTATATATCGGGGTTATCAACTTGGAAAAAGCCAGCCAACAGAGGCTCGTAGGCCTTTCTCCACTGGATACCACCGCTAGCTGATAGAACTCCAAACTGGACTCCGTGATATGCACTCTTTAACGAGAAGATTTTTGTTTTTTGTGGTTCATCCATTAGTTTCCAGTATTGACGAGCAAGTTTTAAGGCTGTTTCATTTGCATCTGATCCCCCAGATCCAAACATTACCTTTCCCATGTCTTCTATTTTCAGCATTTCCATCAAGCGAGTGGACAACTCAATTGCTGGAGGGTTTGAGTTGTTAATAAATGTATTGTAATAGGCAATCTTATCCAATTGCTCGACAATAGCTTCCTTAACCTCTTTTCTATTATGCCCTACATTGACATTCCAAAGCCCCCCAGTAACATCCAAATACTTATTGCCATCTACGTCCCAAATATATTCTCCTTCCCCCTTACTTATAATCATAGGAGAATCCTTTTGGTTGACCTTTGGGTCAGTCATTGGGTGCCACAAATGCCTGGCATTATTTTCTTTAAGGAAGTTGGAGCCCGAATAGTCATCCATCTTGATATTCCCCATTTTCATTTAAACCTTTTTAAAGGTCATACCATATTCAATTAAAATACTAGAGGCTTGCAAGAAAAAAAAGTCCGTTGACCTAAATTCTTTCTTTAGGTTTATGGCTTAGGCCTATTGGATTTTGCTTGAGGTTATTTTTTCTTTGGTAGATTATTTCCAAAAACAAAGGGTTAATTTATGGAATTTGGTATATTTGACCATATGGATCATGGCGGTCAGGGGAGTTTATCTCAGTTCTATGAGGACCGTCTAGGTATAGTGGAACTCTATGACCAAAGTGGGATATATGCCTACCATCTAGCTGAGCATCATGCGACCCCGCTAGGAATGGCACCTTCTCCTAATATTTTCTTGTCGGCAATAGCCCAAAGAACAAAAAAGTTAAGATTTGGACCGCTAGTTTACTGCTTGCCTTTATATCATCCTATTAGATTGTTAGAAGAAATATGTATGCTTGATCAGATGAGTGGTGGTCGACTTGAAATGGGGGTCGGAAGGGGGATTTCTCCTATCGAGCTAAATTATTGGGGTATTAATTACGATGATGGACCACTGATTTATAAAGAAGTTTTTGATCTTATTACTAAGGGCATTTCCGATAACAAATTAAACCACAATGGTTCGAGCTTTCAAATAAGTGATATGCCTATGAACTTGTCCTTGATTCAACAGCCTCATCCTCCTTTATGGTATGGGGTTGCAAATCCCAGTTCAGTTGAGTGGCCTGCAGAAAAAGGTCTGAACATCATTACAAATCAGCCTGTTGAAAAAGCTAAAGAAATTACTTCGGGTTATAAGGAGGTATGGTCCCGGCTAGGTAGAGATGAGGATAACCTTCCATTTCTGGGCATGACACGATATATAGTAATTTCGGAAGACAGTAAAAAGGCAAAAAAGCTAGCAGATAGAGCCTATCCAAAGTGGCGAAAAAGTTTTATGAGCCTTTGGGACTTGCACGGTAAAAAGCCAGTTGGCGTGACTTACCCTGAAACTTTTTCTGAATTAGCCGATGCGGGTCAAGGGATTGCAGGAAACCCTAGTGAGATATTAGACAAGATCTCCTTAGAAATTGAATCTGCGGATATCAATTATTTTGTTGCTCGTTTTGCTTTTGGTGACCTACAACTGGATGAGGTAAGAGAGTCGATAGAATTATTTTCTGAAAAAATCATGCCTGAGCTTAAGGGTGGAAGTTAGCCTATTAGTTTAAGGTAATAGGGAATTTATTAAAGTATTCCTTTATTCTTAAATCAATAGAATGAGCGCTCTTCAATAGATTTTGATCCTCATTTTGAGGACCAATTATTTGAAGCCCAACAGGAAGGTCATTAGGTCCAAGGAACAAAGGCAAATTTAAACAAGGAACGTACATTAGTGTCCACAAGTTATTAAAGTTATTTTTTGGAATTCCTTTTAGATCTTTGGGTGCTTCTCCCAGCGCGCTTGGTGTAAGTATTACATCCACCTCTCTGAATATATCATCAAGGATAGCTCTTACATTTTTTGCTTCTAAAATTGCTTCGTCAAAATCAGTCTCAGTTAATTCTTTTGCATAATCAACTGCCCACTGGAACCATGGATTGAATTCCTCGAGGTGACCTTCAATTTCTTTCTCGTGTGCTGCTCGAAGTTCCCATGAATAGATAACCTGAAAAGATCTATTCATCACAACAGTAAACTCATTTGGCAATATCACTTCCTCCACTCTAGTGTTGGAGGAAGTGAGACATTCTTTTACCTTTCCTATCATAGATATAACTTCATTTTGTGCGGCATGCCATTCACCTGTCTTGCAAATGCCAATTGTCTTGGGGAGTGTGTATTCATCGGAGAAATTTACAGGGGTATCGTCGGTTAAGGCACATCTCATTAGTTCAAGATCCTCAATAGATCTAGCAAAATGCCCGAGTGTATCTATCGATGGCTTCAGGTGACGAATTCCATCACCTGAAATATGCCCAAAACTTCCTTTATATCCGTATATCCCGCAAAGAGAGGCAGGTCGTATAATAGAGCCACCAGTTTGACTTCCGTTTGCTAGGGGCATCATATAATCTGCAACTCCAGCAGCAGATCCCATTGATGAGACGCCAGGGGTTCTGGAAGAGTCATAGGGATTTAAAGTTGGTCCTGGAAATGGTCCTGCAAACTCAGAGGTAACAGTTTTTCCCAACAAAATAGCACCGGCCCTTCTAAGTTTTGCAACTGTTTCAGAGTCATTGTCCGGTATGTAGTTTGGATATATGTGCGTACCATATCCCGTAGGCATGTCATTCGTATCAAGATTATCCTTTATACCAATAGGGATCCCGTGCAGTAGGCCAGACCCTTTTTCTTTATCACATCTCTCAGCCTGTTCCATCACATAATCAGCACTAATATATTTCCATGCGCCAATATCCTTGTCTCTAGCCGAAATTCGTGCGAGGCAATCTTTAACAACTTCTACGGAAGTTATCTCACCCGAGTTTAATTTCTTGGTAAGCTCAAACGCGCTGAGGTAATTTAGGCCTCCCGGGCCCGCCTTTTTGAGGTCTCTCATGCCCAATACTTTATCATCTTGATAAATTTGTACAAATAGACTCTAAATTTTTACTAATATGAGATTTTTACTGGCAGGAAGGCACTAAATGCAGTGGGTTCTACAACAGGTTCAGATTTACATATTAAATCTTTGTTTAACTCACTTAAGGTTGTGACGCCTAAATTAGCCATAGCATTAATAATTTCTTCTTCTAATATTTCTAATACTCTAATAATACCGTCTACACCGTCAGCGGCCATGCCATACCCATATAACCTACCTAAACCGATGGCAGTTGCTCCTAAACAAATTGCTTTTATTATGTCAGTACCCCTATAAAAACCGCCGTCAACATAGATTTCGCAGTGATCTTTAGTCGTATTAATAATTTCTGTTAGTACCTCGGTTGTCCCTAGTCCAAAGTCTAATTGGCGGCCTCCATGATTGGAAATGTAGATTATATCTATTTCATGATCGATTGAAATTAGGGCATCTTCAACTGTAGCAATTCCTTTTAAGATTATTGGAAGTTTAGTTTTAGATTTAATTTTTTTAATAAGCTCCCAATTTAATTGTGCCTGGTATCTCGCACCTTTTGGTGTTCGTCTTGCAGGCGGAGTATAACCAGCTAGTTTATCTCGTTCCCGTCTTCCGTAGTGAGCGGAGTCTACAGTTATACAAAAAGCCGAATATCCTAGCTCAGTGGCTCTATTTAGTTGGTCAATAACCCATGTATCGTCACCCCTGACATAGAGCTGGTAGATAAGATTTCCTCCTGTCTGTTTAATTGTAGGTTCCATCCCAGGTTCACTAACTGAACTAACAAAACAACTAACTCCGAATTCTTTTGCAGCTTTAGCTGGGGCTATTGACCCCATAGAGTTTAGCTGCACCAACCCGCCAATTGGCGCTAAAAAAATAGGCAATCTAGAATTTTTCCCGAAAAGCTTAGTAGTTGTATCAATCTTATCAACGCTTCTAAGTACCCTAGGTCTAAATGCTAATTGGTCTAATGATTGTCGATTACGTTTTAGAGTAGACTCGGTTTCGGCGCCACCAATTAGCCAGTTCCAACTCTCACTTTTTGAATTAGTTTTTGCAAGCTGTACGACTTGACCCAAGGTTTGGGCCTCTTTAATGCTTTGCACCATATATTCATGCTCAAGTTAATGGGGACAAAACCAGATCAATAAATCCTCCATATTTTCACTAAAAGAGTGTAAAGACAGCCTGTTCACTGGATGCAGCAATACTTAATCCAATAGTACCTAGTTGTTGCCGTGTTTGCAGTATAAGTAAATTGGCGGACTCTTCGTTTAGATCTGCATTTACCAATTTACCCGCTCCTTCCTCTAAAGTATTAATCAAGTTTGTTGTGAAGTCTAACCGAGTTGTTAGAAATGAAGCACTAGTACCAATAGTTGTAGCAGTTGATCTAAGGGTATTTAGAGCACTATCTAAGTCGTTCACTGCAGCATTAATATTTGCATCGGTAGCCCAATTTCCGGCTGCCGTGGTGATAGACAATCCAGATGCATCCGACTTTATTCCAGCTATTGTAAATGTTGAACTTCCATCTTCACTAAAGGTAACGGTTAAACTTCCTGGAGAGCCTTTGATTAAATTTGTCGAATTAAAAGTGGCATCATTTGCCATATTGTCAATTTGGGCGCGAAGGTCATTAAATTGGACTGCGGCTTTTGATCGGTTAGTGGTATTGGTATCACTAAGAGTTGAGAATGCAAGTCCCCTTAACTGCTCCACAAGTGCTTGTATGCCAGTTATACCCTCTAATGCAGCATCAGTTGTGCTTATAGCTGTATCAATCCCATCCTTAACAGTTTGCAATTGCGCTGCGCGGCTTGATAAAGTTTGTGATTGAAAAAAGGCTGCGGCATCGACAGTAGCGTCAGGAACTTTTAAACCCGTAGCTAACCGTTCAGTAACAGCATTTAACTGGTCAGTAGTCTTTTGCAGAGCAAAAAGGTTAGTGTTTATTTCAGGCGACAAGCCTATAC
>PTLG01000114.1 GCA_002937995.1 Alphaproteobacteria bacterium MarineAlpha3_Bin7
TTTCCTTGAACATGTAGAACTCCAAAAATGGTAAAGATGTATCATTTATTACCTTCAGCAGAATTTCTAGTAAATATGTAATATTAGTAAGGCAGACTTCTAATCTGAGTGCAATCCTTCCAATAGCAAAAAAATAGGTTAAAATAGTTTTGTACGAAAAAAAAATCGTAGAAAACTTGTATTCAGAAGGTAACTCAATGAAGAAACTTTTTACAACTAAAGTTAAAGATCAAATATTTTATTTAACAATTAAAAATTCAGAAAATGGGAACCGAGTAAGTGATCAATTAGCAACAGAGTTAACTCAAACAATTGATACTGCAGCTTTGGATCAAAAAGCTATTGTAATTATAACAGAGGGAGAGGATTTTTGCCTAGGTAGAGCAGTAATGGGAGAGCCTGAAGGAAAGTTACCAGAAGCATATGAAATGAGGCACCGTTTTGATGCTGTATTCAATTTTTATGACTCATTTCGAAGGTCTCCTATCCCAATAATATGTGGAGTTCAAGGCAAAGCAATTGGCTTTGGCTGCGCAATGGCGGCAATCTGTGACATTACTATTTCAGCCCAAGATGCAATTTTTCAGCTACCTGAAACCTCTCACGGCATAATGCCAACTATGGCTATGTCCTCGTTAATTGACAGAGTTCAGAGAAAGGCAATACTTTATTTAACTTATACAGCTATGCCCGTTGACGCTAAATATGCTCTAAATTCAGGTTTAATTAGCCAGATTGTGCCAGCCAAAAAGCTGCATCAAAGCTTAGAAGAAGCGGCGGAGGCAATTAGGCAGATCCCATTCCCAGCCATTAACGCTGTAAAAGAATTTTCAAGCAATTCGATTGGGTTACCAATTAGCGCTGCAGAAGATTACGCAAGAAGTCTGCATTCATTGATCAACAGCTCTGAAGCTATGAGAGAAAAATAAAAGCGATAATAATAACTCTTTTTGTTAGATACTACTTGTAAGTATATATAATTAAACATGAAATAATAAGGTATTATGGCTCAAAATAATTTATTTTCTAATAGTAAATTACTTGAATATTTAAGACAGTTTTCTTTGAGAGAAACCGAAACTCAAAAAGCCCTCAGAGATCAAACCAATAAATTAGAAGAATCCAGTTGGGCGGTAGTTCCTGAACAGGCACAATTTTTAGCCCTATTAGCCAAAGTAATTAACGCAAAAATGATTTTAGAGGTTGGCACTTTTACTGGAGTCTCGAGCTTAGCCATGGCCCTGGCTATAGAAAAGGATTGTCAAATAATTACTTGTGACATGGAAACTAAATACACCGATATTGCTCAGCGTTATTGGGCAGAAGCTAAGGTAGATGATAAAATAGAGCTAATTATTGGGCCAGCATTGAACACGCTAGAAAGCCTTCTTGATAAATACTTAGAAAAATTCGATCTCATTTTTATTGATGCCAATAAAAAGGATTATGTGAGTTACTATGAGTTTGGATACCAGTTAGTCAGAAAGCATGGTCTCATAATTTTTGATAATGTTCTATGGGATGGAAAGGTTATAAACCCCAATAACAATGAAAAATCAACAGTAGCCATTCAAAGACTTAATTCTAAATTGTTACACGATGATAGAGTAAGTATCTCGATGCTGCCCATTAATGACGGTATTACAATTGCATACAAAAATTAGTCTAATTTATTAGAATATTATTTGTAAAATATTTTATGATAGATCCTGTCGCCAACCTTGATTTTTAGCCTAGATATAGTACCTGCATTTACTTCAAGTACGGCTCTCACAGGACCTTGAGAAGATATAATCTTTAAAGATTTAGGAACAGTGCGCTCATGAAAACTCTCAATAATGCCCTGGTTATTAATAAAAATCATATCAAGAGGGATAAATGTATTTTTCATCCACATTTGAATTTTGGTTAACGCACCATAATCAAAAAGCATGCCTGCGTTTTGATCCAATTTTGTGCGATACATTAAACCTATTTTTTGTTCTCTGGGGGTTTTGGCAATCTCAACCTTAAACTTGTGTTTTCCAGTAGCGGATAAAACAAAAAGCTCTGACTCACTTCTTCCAGTATTATTTTGGGCTATTTGTGAATAGGTCTGCCATGGAAAGTAAGCAATTAAAATCGCTGACAGTATAGGAAATGTTTTTTTAGCCCAGAGCATGAAAGTATAATAATATTAATTGCATAATTATGCTAAATTTATACCTGTATTTAGAATAAATTAAATCAAAAATATTGATTTGAAGTCAAATAACGCTCATAACTATCAGACCATTGGGGGGAGCTGCTTTTTAGCTGAGAGGTCTCCATACAGAGACGACCCCTCGAACCTGATCCGGTTAAAGCCGGCGTAGGAACAAGGGTTGCATGCAAACAGAAAATTTCAATGCTAATTTTGATATAGATATTTCGATAGATAGTTTGTCGTTTGGCAATCTCGAAATATTTGAGAATTTTAACTTCACTCTAAGCGCTGGCAAATGGACCTCAGTCCTTGGAAAAAGTGGTGTTGGTAAGAGCACTCTCCTTAGGGGAATTACAGGAGAACTTGATAGCAAAACCAACTTTTCCATCACATGTTCAGATAAGGCACCACTTAAAGGTCGCATCGCCTATATGGGACAACAGGATTTGCTTCTGCCATGGCTCACAGTTTTTGAAAATGTAACGCTAGGCATGCGCCTGAGGAAAGAGAGAGATCCGGTTTCAATTGCTAATGCCTACGAACTTATTGATAAAGTCGGGCTTAGAAAATATTGTAAAGAGATACCCGAAAATTTATCTGGGGGAATGAAACAGAGGGTGGCGCTTGCACGCACCCTTCTTGAAAACAAGTCTCTAGTTATAATGGATGAACCATTTTCTGCCCTCGATATTGTGACTAAATTAGAAATTCAAGACCTTTTTGCTGAAATGCTAAGAGATAAAACTGTTTTGTTTGTTACTCATGATCCTCTGGAAGCCCTAAGATTGGGAAATTATATATACCTAATGAGCGGAAGCCCCGCATATCTGCAAAAAGTTTCCGAATTGTCTGGGGGTATACCAAGAGATATCAAAAATCATGAGCTACAATCCTTTCATGGTGAGCTACTTTTGGCAATGAGAGAAGATTGACCTTGCAAAAGTTAATCAAAATCATAGCAATATTTATTTCCATTTTATTAATCTGGCAGATTGTCGTGACATTGACTTCGATAGAGCACTACATATTGCCATCTCCCAATAGGGTATTAATAGCCCTAAATCAAAATTACGGGATTTTATACAAACACTCTGTGATTACGTTTTCAGAAATAATATTGGGACTCATACTGGGGGTCGGGCTTGGATTTTTTAGTGCGCTTCTTATGGGTTATTATAAGTTAGCTAGAGATTGGCTCATGCCAATTGTTGTAATTAGTCAAGCTATTCCGGTATTTGCATTAGCACCTATCTTAGTCTTATGGATAGGATACGGTTTGGCATCAAAAATAGCTATGGCTACAATCATTATTTATTTTCCTATCACTGCAGCTCTACTTGATGGTCTTATCAGGACTAATAAAGAGCAAATTTACCTCGCAAAGATAATGGGCGCCAGTAGTTGGTCTATTATTAAAAATATTAAATTGCCATCAGCAATGCCATCTTTTGCTTCGGGGGTAAGAATAGGAGCAGCCGTCGCACCCATTGGCGCTGTGGTCGGCGAATGGGTAGGGTCAAGTGGGGGTTTGGGGTACCTGATGTTACACGCAAATGCAAAAATGCAAATTGATTTAATGTTCGCAGCATTATTTATACTCGCCTTAATTGCTACACTAACTTATTTCTCAATTGATAAATTAATGAAAAATCTAATTTACTGGAGTGCCCAGAGTTAACTTGGAGAAAAAGATGAAACATATGAATATTAAACTAACTTTTTTATACCTACCTTTGCTATTTGGTTTAATCCTATCGACACCGGCATACAGTAAAGACAAAATTACTCTTTTACTCGATTGGTTCATAAATCCTGACCACGCCCCTATCATTATTGCGCAGCAAAAGGGGTTCTTCAGTGATGAAGGATTAGACGTTTCAATCATCGCACCCGCAGATCCAAATGACCCTCCCAAACTTGTAGCCGCTGGAAAAGCTGAACTTGCCATTTCATATCAACCTCAATTGCATGTCCAAGTCTCCCAAGGATTGCCCTTGATAAGGATTGGTACATTGGTCTCTACCCCTTTAAATTCACTGGTTGTTATGAAACAGGGACCCATAAGAAAAATATCGGATTTAAAAGGCAAAAAGATTGGTTATTCCGTTGGAGGCTTCGAGGATGCTCTGCTGTCAGAAATGTTATCTTCCTACAATCTAACACTTAAAGATGTTGAACTAATAAATGTCAATTTTTCTCTATCCCCTGCCCTGATTTCGGGAAAAGTTGATGCGGTGATTGGAGCATTTAGAAATTTTGAATTAAATCAGATGGATATTCTAAATAAGCCCGGTAAAGCATTTTATCCAGAGGAACATGGGGTGCCAGTCTATGACGAACTTATAATAGTTGCCAATTCAAAAAAACTGAACAATAAGTCATTCCCTAAATTTATAAGATCTATTGAAAGTGCGGTTCAATATCTAATCAATCACCCATCCGAAAGTTGGAAACTTTTTATAAAAGGAAATAAGGGCCTTGATAATGAATTAAATAGAAGAGCATGGAGAGATACACTGCCACGGCTTACTCTTCGACCAGCACCCTACGACAGAAATAGATACGTAAGATTTGCCAAATTTCTGGAATCGAAAAAACTGATAAAAAAAGCTCTTCCTGTAGAAAAGTATGCGATCGAGTTGCGTTAATCAGTTGACATTTGGATTCTATTTTTTTCTATTGGTAAAAAATGAGAAATTAAATGTTTAGAAGTATTTTTTTAGCAGTAGTTCTTTTCCTCCTATGGCTCGTTTTGTCTGGGATTTACACCCCAATATTAATTTCATTTGGTGTTCTCTCTGCAATTATTGTTGCCTGGATAGCCTATAGAATGGATGTTGCAGATCACGAGGGTTTTCCTATTCAACTAAGTTGGAAGGCAGTAAGCTACTGGCCTTGGCTTATTGTTGAAATTATCAAATCTAACATCGCAGTTGCTGGACTAATTTTGGGTTCCCGAGAAAATATCAAACCTATTCTTATTCGAATCCCCGCCAATCAGAAAACAGAGCTTGGGCAAGTTACTTACGCTAATTCCATTACACTTACACCTGGAACAGTATCAATAGCAGTTGGGGAAAACATGATTGACGTTCATTCTCTCTCTAAGGCAGCGGCCGAAGATCTCAAGCAGGGTGTCATGCACGATAAAGTGTGTAGACTTGAGGACCTCAATTACCCTTTGCCTAAAACCAAGTGAAACTATTATGTTCGTAGCTGCTAGTATCGCAATTTTAATAGCAATGTTGTTGGCGATTGTCAGAGCCGTGTTAGGACCCACAATTTACGATAGGATTCTGGCTATTAATACCTTCGGAACCAAAGCGCTCCTTCTCATTGCCACTATTGGTTTTTTAACCGAACGGCCTGAATTTATGGACCTGGCGCTGGTCTATGCTTTAATAAACTTTATTGCGACTATTGCAATAATGAAATTTTTCAGATTCTCACACTTGGGTTATCCGCAAGGTAAAGATGAAATAGGGGATTTATAAATTGGCTGTAGAAGTTATTAGCTGGCTTTTTGTTGGGATTGGCTCACTCTTTTTATTAATTGGTGCCATCGGCCTTCTCCGCCTTGGTGATATATTTGCCCGTATTCATGCAGCTGGTTTAATTGATACAATGGGCCTTGGTTTTCTCATTTTAGGAATGTGCTTCTACTCTGGGTTCACACTGGTGACTGCTAAGCTTATAATAATCGGCATTTTTATGTTTTTTGCCAGCCCAGTTAGCACCCACGCTCTCTCGAAAGCAGCTTTAGATGGAAATATAAAACCAGAAGTAGACGAAGATCAAAGACCAGATAAAAGAAGATTGGGAGCTGAAGAATAATAGAGGTAATAAACATAACAGTGCTACTACTAATGCTCCTGACAGGAATATCGGTAATATTTATCAGAAACCTATTTGCTGTGGTGGTTTTAGCTGGAATGTTTAGCCTTTTAGCAGCAGTTCTTTATGTAGTGCTTGATGCAGTGGACGTAGCGTTCACTGAGGCGGCGGTGGGTGCGGGCATTTCAACTCTTCTACTTTTAGGGACTTTGGCACTGACCACCGACAAAGAATTAGCCAAAACCAAAATTAAAATCATACCCCTATTATTAGTAATATTTACGGGATCTGTTTTAATACTTGGTACACGAGATATGCCGAATTTTGGAGACGCAAAGGCACCCGCTAATCTCCATGTTGCACCCCGTTATATTGAAGAATCCATGAAGGAAACGGGCCTACCAAACATGGTTACGTCAGTTTTAGCTAGTTACAGGGGCTACGATACATTTGGTGAGGTTGTAGTAATTTTTACTGCAGCTATCGGAGTCCTCATACTATTGGGACAGGGTTATAGAAAATCTCGTCGAGGCTCGGGAAAAATAATTAATAAAAATAGTGGTGAAGCAGAATGATGACGCGTCATACAATTCTGAGGGTTATAGCAAAATTTATGATCCCCTATATTCTACTGTTTGCATTATATGTTCAGTTTCATGGCGATTTTGGTCCCGGTGGAGGTTTTCAAGCAGGGGTAATATTTGCTGCCGGCTTTATTCTTTATAGCCTTATTTTTGGGATAGAAAATGGGCGAAAGGTTATGCCCCCTTGGCTTAGGAGAGCGCTTCTCTCTATAGGGGTAATAATATTTGGAGGCACCGGGCTATTTGGTCTAATTCTTGGTGGAAATTTTTTAGACTATAATGTCCTCTTGGAAAACCCAGTTGCGGGACAACATCTTGGAATACTTTTGGTAGAGCTGGGAGTAGGCATAACTGTATCTGCAACAATGATTACTATATTTTTTGTTTTTGCGAGCCAGGACCAATAAAATGGACTTTCCGGGCCTAATAAACTACTGGATCGTTATAATTCTAATGATGGTAGGATTTTATATTGTTATTGCCCAGGGTAACCTCATAAAAAAAATAATTGGGCTTAATATCTTTCAGGTCTCTGTGTTTATATTTTATATCACCGTTGGTAAAGTTTCGGATGGTAGCGCACCAATAATGGCAGCAGGTATAGACACATATTCAAATCCTCTTCCTCATGTCCTCATCCTTACAGCAATTGTCGTAGGTGTTGCAACAACTGCGCTTGGCTTGGCTATGATTGTTAGAATCCGTACCGCATACAATAGTATTGAATCAGATGAAATTGAACGCGCTGAAATACTAGAGGATGATAAATGATTTCCTCACATTACCCTATACTTCAGGTAGTTATTCCTCTTCTTGGCGCTCCAATTTGCGTCCTAATTAGACAAAGAACATGGGTTTGGGCAGTATCAGTCGTTACCGCATGGGTTTCCTTTGTTATCTCTATTTTATTGTGGCTCGAGGTAAGCAAAAAAGGCGCAATCAGCTATCATATTGGGAACTGGCCCCCTCCCTGGGGGATTGAATATCGGATAGATATACTATCAGCCTTGGTTCTGATTTTAGTTAGCGGCATAGGATCTTTGGTTATAATTTTTGCCCGTAAAAGTGTAGAAAAGGAAATCCCAGAAGATAGAACTTACCTCTTCTACACCATGTTTCTTCTAGCCTTATCAGGTTTGTTAGGGATGGTAGCCACAGGGGACCTTTTTAACCTATTTGTTTTCTTAGAAATTTCCTCACTCTCTACTTACGTATTGATAAGTTTAGGGACCAGCAAAAAAGCAATGACCTCTGCCTTCCGTTACCTAATATTAGGAACTTTGGGTGCTACTTTTTATGTAATTGGTGTTGGAATTCTGTATCAATTAACTGGAACGCTAAATATGTTGGATTTGGCTTCCAGAATACCAGAAATATCACAGAGTTCCTCGCTAATCTTGGCCTTTGGTTTTTTGACTGCGGGAATTGGCCTAAAAATGGGCCTATTCCCATTGCACACATGGCTTCCCAATGCTTATACATACGCACCCTCAATTATAACGGTGTTTCTCTCAGCCACAGCTACCAAAGTTGCAATTTACGTACTGTTGAGAATTTATTTTACAATTTTTGGAATTAATAGTTTTTCCTTGTTTCCAATGGACAAAATTCTGTTAGCGCTGGGGGTAGTATCTATTTTGACAATGTCCCTCGTAGCAATATTCCAAACCAACCTAAAACGAATGTTTGCTTATTCAAGCGTAGCACAAACCGGTTATATAATTATTGGTATCAGTCTATTAACCGAAAAGGGACTAATATCGGCCATTGTGCATACGTTTAACCATGCATTAATGAAGGGTGCATTGTTTTTTGCGCTTGGCGCCATAATCTATCGAGTTTCCACCAGTAAACTTTCTTCTCTATCCGGACTGGGCAAAATGATGCCCCTCAGCACCTCGGCATTTTTGATTTCTGGTCTTAGTCTATTTGGAGTACCATTTACAGTTGGCTTTGTAAGCAAGTGGTAT
>PTLG01000115.1 GCA_002937995.1 Alphaproteobacteria bacterium MarineAlpha3_Bin7
TCCCTTAAATCAATAAGCTTTTTGACATTAAAATCAGCAGATAAAAAAAAGTGAGGAATATCTCTAGCGGCGCCTGTTAGACGTTCTGCAATGACACGGCGCATTTTTGTGTGAGGAATTTCAGTGTATTCTTTTTCCTGGATGTCAGCCAAACTTACTGGTAAGTCTGCTGATTTAACGGATATTTCTTCCGCAATTGCCACTTCTTTTAACGTGCCACTTGCTGAGGAACTTTTTAAGGCAATGAATTTATCCAAATCAGATTTTATTATCCTGCCCTTGGGCCCAGTTCCTTCAATTTTTTCCAATTCAATTCCATGATCCGCTGAAATCCTTCTGGCTAGAGGAGAAGCAAAAACTCTTTTATTTGTCTCTGAATCAGTAGCAAGCTCAGGTGATTTCCTGGTTTGCTCAGTAGTATCTTCAATGGAAGGATCATTAGCTTCAGCTGGCGCTTCCCCTGGCACCTCCAAATCAACGTCATTTGAAGGGTTGCCCTCTGATGTAGAAACTTGCTCTGTACCCATATTAACATTTTCAATTGTTGAAGGCTCCTCTCCCTCCTCTAGTAGGAGGGCAATTGGCTCATTTACTGCAACTCCCTCAGAGCCCTCCTTATATAAAATCTTTCCGAGCACGCCCTCATCAACCGCCTCAAGTTCCATCGTGGCCTTATCAGTTTCTATCTCAGCTAATAAGTCCCCAGACTTAATCTGATCACCCTCAGCCTTAAGCCAACTAACAATAGTCCCCTCCGTCATAGTGGGCGATAAAGCAGGCATCAATATTTGTATGGGCACGGAAAATTCCTCTTTTATATTTATTGAATACTAAATTATGACATCCGTATATAACTCATTCAGAGAGGGTCTAGGTGATTCTTGTGCAAAGTTTGCTGCTGCACTTATAACCTCTTTAACTTCGGTATCTATACCCTTAATTTCTTCGCTAGTTAACGAATTATTTTCGGATATATAATCTCGCAGCTTATCAATAGGATCCCTCTCCGCCCTAACTTTACTAACTTCCTCTCGTGTCCTGTATTGGGCTGGATCTGACATGGAATGCCCCCTATATCTATAAGTTTGCATCCCAAGAATAATTGGACCATTGCCTTCTCTCGCATAGTTTAGCGCTTTTTCGCCTGCTTCTATTACTGCTAATACATCCATACCATCAACTTTTTCTCCTGGAATACCAAAGGAGCTACCCCTAGAAAAAAGTTCTTGGGTAGCTGACGCTCTAGAAACCGAGGTCCCCATACCATATCTATTATTTTCAATTACATAAACTACTGGCAATTTCCAAAGCGCAGCCATATTGAAAGACTCATATACTTGCCCTTGATTAGCCGCACCATCACCATAGTAAGTTATGCATACTCCACCATCAGACTTATATTTGTGGGCAAAAGCCAAGCCAGTTCCAATAGGAACCTGAGCTCCAACAATACCATGCCCGCCATAAAACTTATTTTTTATGCTAAACATATGCATCGATCCACCCTTACCTTTCGAATAGCCATCGGATCGACCTAAAAGCTCCGCCATTACTCCCCCTGGATCCATACCAGCTGCTATCATATGTCCATGATCACGATAACTAGTAATTATTGAATCTTTTTCTTTATTACTGGCATTACGCATACCCGTAACCACTGCCTCCTGCCCAATATAAAGATGACAGAAACCTTGAATAAGTCCCATTCCATACAACTGACCAGCCTTCTCCTCAAACCTTCGAATGAGAAGCATTTGTTTATATAACTGTCCCAGAACTTCCTTTGTTACAAGGCTATTACTATCTGACATTTTACAACCTTAGCCCCAAAGATAAAAACATTGCCAATATTGTCCTTTTTAACAACAACCATTAAAGGACCATAACACTATAGTTATCCTAATAAGGATGCATTTTAACCCCTTGTTTTACAATTAAAAAATAAGTATTAACTTAAATAAAGTTAACCTTATAATGTGTTTGATATTAAATTAACGAATGTGTCTATTTTAAGAAATATTAAGTCGCTCTATACTAAGCTAAAAGTGATAAAGTTAATTTTTTAAAAAAATGATTACTTCATCTTGGTTACTGTAGCCCAGAAGATATCTTGCCTGTTCCTCTAAAATATCTCTATCCAAACTGCTCGAACGCATTAAATTTACTTTGTTTTGCAATTTTAACTTTAGAGATAGTTCATCATTGTAAATTCTAAGAGCATCCTCTATGTTAGTTCTTATCTGCCAATAAGCAATCAGCCCCCTGTCTCCCTGTATCATATGGAAACACAAGTAAACTACTAGTGCTATCCAGCAAAATGGCCAGAATACATGTTTCGCTCTAATTCTAAGCTCAGAAAAAATCTTCATGACGAACCATTAGGCTGTTAAAAATGGCTACTAAAAGCATTTTCATTGGTACGAAATAATAGTAAATTATTTATGTAGAATTATTAAAAACTTGAATGAACTGCCATTAAACCCTTAGATTAATTATAACTAATTATTTTGATTGAGAAGGATTAGGAATTGGAATTTTCCCTTACTAGCGAACAAGTTGCTATCCAAAATATGGCTCGTCAATTTACAAATGAAAAAATTGCACCATATGCGTTACTTTGGGATGAGAGAGGTGAACTGCCAACTGGTGCCCTCAAAGAGGCTGCAGAACTTGGAATGGCAGGAATTTATGTATCACCTGATTTTGGTGGAAGTGGGCTAGATAGATTAGACGCAGCAATTATTTTTGAAGAACTATCCATGGGGGACCCAGCTGTGTCGAGCTTCTTATCTATACACAACATGTGCGTTTGGATGATTGATCAATTTGGCTCTAAAGAACTTAAAGAGAAATGGCTGACAAAACTGTGTAAAATGACCCTGGTTTCAAGTTATTGTCTTACTGAGCCAGACTGCGGATCAGATGCAGCAGCTTTAAAAACTAGCGCAATAAAAGATGGCAATAAATATATAATAAACGGGTCTAAATCCTTTATTTCTGGTGGCGGTATTTCTGATATTTATCTGGTCATGTGTCGGACAGGCGGTGATGGCCCAAATGGAATTTCTGCTATTTTAGTTCCCAAAGATACGGCTGGGGTCTCTTTTGGAAAAAATGAAAATAAAATGGGATGGAATGCCCAACCTACTGCAGCAGTTTATTTTGAAAATGCAACTGTTGACTGTTGTAATCTTATCGGTACTGAGGGGCACGGTTTTAAAATTGCTATGTCTGGGCTTGATGGCGGTAGAATCAATATTGCTGCTTGTTCACTCGGTGCAGCGCAAACAGCTTTAAACAAAGCCATCTCGTTTATTCAAGAACGTTTTGCATTTGGAAAACAAATAGCCAGCTTCCAAGCCCTGCAATTTAAAATTGCAGATATGGAAACAGAACTCCAGGCAGCTCGTATATTCTTATATCAAGCCGCATGGAAACTCAGTAAAAATATGCGGGATGCTGGTAAATACAGTGCTATGGCAAAAAGGCTGGTGACAGATATTGGGTTTAGAGTAGCAAATGAAGCTTTACAACTCCATGGTGGATATGGGTACTTAAAAGACTATGGTATTGAAAAAATTGTAAGGGATTTAAGGGTTCACCAAATATTGGAGGGCACAAACGAGATAATGCGCGTTATTATTTCCAGGGAAATACTTGGCAGAAATATCTCCTAATATAATTATAAATATTTTAATGCGGTTATAGAGCCTATTTAATGTCTACAGATATAATTTTTTCTCGCGAGGGCAACGCAGGAAGAGTACTTCTCAACCGACCAAAAGTTTTAAATGCCCTTAACCATAAAATGATTATTCAACTAAAAAATAAGCTTGAGAGCTGGTCAAAAGATAATTCCATTAAATTAGTGATCATAGAGGGAGCGGGCGAAAAGGCTTTATGCGCTGGGGGAGACATCAGGGCCTTATATGATTCGAGACCGAATAATCAACAATTCGTAGCACGTTTTTATGCTGATGAATATCTTTTAAACATGACAATTAAGTCTTTCCCGAAACCATACGTGTCAGTAATGGATGGTATAGTAATGGGTGGTGGTGTTGGGGTAACGGTCCCTGGCTCACATCGCATTGTCACAGAAAGGACAATATGTGCCATGCCAGAGACAGGTATAGGGTTAATCCCTGATGTAGGAAGTACCTATTTTCTGGCCAGAGCGCCAAAACACATCGGCACATACATAGGACTTACTGGCACAAAGATGAATGCGTCCGATACTATATATGCTGGCTTTGCTGACCATACTGTGCAATCAAAATCCCTGCCAACTTTGTTAGAGGAACTCTCGCACGGAAATTATGAAAATGATATAGAGTCAGAAATTAATAGTATAATTAGTTCCTACAAAACAATTATGGAGCCTTCTAAGTTGGAACCACTAAGTTTTTTTATATCTAATATTTTTTCCAATAACTCTATAGAAAAAATTATAACGGGACTAAAAAACCATGATTCAAAATGGAGCAAAGAAACTCTAGATACTCTTAATAAAAAATCCCCTACTAGCCTTAAACTGTCCCTTCGCGCCATAAAAGGGGCAGAAAAATTATGTTTTAATGATTGTATAAAAATAGAATACCGTGTCGTTCTTAATATAATGAAGGGAAGTGATATTTATGAAGGTATAAGGGCATTAATAGTTGAAAAAGATAACAGACCCCAATGGCAACCAAATTCCTTGGAAGATGTGACTGATAATATCGTAAATGATCACTTCCAATTATTCACTGAAGAAGAATTGCCTTTACTCTAAAAAGGTATAACCCAACCGTCCTATTATGTATTATATCACTTTAAGATATTGACGATTGAGGCCTTAATTAGTTATCACTATTCCTAAGCAAACGTATAATAGCTGAAAAGTCTAGATAGCCGTTTCCCAAACCTTTAAATTGGTCATACAGTGACGCCGCCTTAGCACCCATCGGTGTTTCTACACCACAGATTTTTGCCGAATCTTGAGACAGATTTAAATCTTTGAGCATCATATCTACCGTAAACCCAGCCTGATAATTCCTATTGGCGGGAGAATTGGGTACTGGCCCCGGAACAGGACAATAAGAGGTTAAGGACCAGCACTGCCCAGAAGATGAGGAAGAAATATCGTATAGTTTCTGATGATCTAGTCCAAGTTTTTCAGCAAGAACAAATGCTTCGCTTACTCCAATCATTGAAACACCAAGCATTAGATTATTGCACATTTTTGCAACCTGACCATTCCCACTACTTCCAGTATAAATTACGTTCTTGCCCATCAAACTAAGTAAACTAGTGGCCTGTTCAAAACCTCTCTTATTGCCACCAACCATAATTGTTAAACTAGCTGCCTCAGCACCCATTACCCCTCCAGAAACTGGAGCATCTAGCATAATGAGACCTGCCCTTTTAGCTTCTGCGGCAACTTCTCGAGCAGTCGCCACATCTATAGTAGAGCAATCTATTAAAAGTGTATTTTTATTAAATGAAGCTATAACCCCGCAGGTTTCTAAGTAGACACTTCTAACATGACTTCCCGCAGGAAGCATAGTAATAACAAAATCAACGTTGTTGGAAATTTCCCGGATATCATTTACGGGATCTCCTCCATTTTTTTCGAATTGTCTAACTCTATCTTGCTCAATATCAAAACCCTGCACCTTATGACCAGCTTTTATAAGGTTGGCAGCCATAGGACCACCCATGTTTCCCAAACCTATAAATCCAACTACTGACATAATTCACCTCCAAAAATTCGCCAATATTTGAGAACAATACAATACAACAAAACTAACTTAGCTAATATTAGTTCACCAAGTTCCTAAGCAACTTGCAAGGACCAACAACAATACTCTCTAACTATTGATAAATATAATTATACTTTCTAACGCCAATAGCTCTCGAATTATTTTATTGAAGAAAAGAAAGATTCTTTTGGCATAGATTTTACCAATTACTATCTGAAAATTTATAACAGGCATGTAATATCCCTTAACATTGAATAACTTTTCAGCCTCTCCTTTGCTTAGTATTTAAGTATTGCCCTGCCAGCAAATAAGGCCTCAGCCCCTAAATCCTCTTCTATTCTTATAAGCTGATTATATTTAGCTAACCTATCTGATCGCGATAAAGACCCAGCCTTTATTTGACCCGCACCTGTAGCAACTGCAATATCAGCGATTATATTATCCTCAGTCTCACCCGATCTATGAGAAATAACTGCTGAATAACCAGACTTATGGGCTATTGATACAGCTTCAAGACTTTCACTCAGGGTACCAATTTGGTTAACCTTGATTAAAATTGAGTTTGCCACCCCTTCATTGATGCCTCTTAATAATCGCTGTGGATTTGTTACAAATAAGTCATCGCCAACTAATTGCACATTTTCTGCCAGCTCATTGGTTAAAACCTTCCACCCACCCCAATCATCCTCAGCTAACCCATCTTCAATAGAGTATATTGGATAACTCGCCAACAATTCCTTATAATAAGCAACCATCTTTTCTGAGTCTAAAGTTCCTTCTCCACCCATTTTATATTTGCCATCTTTATAAAACTCACTTGAGGCAGAATCAATGGCAAGAAAAACATCATCCCCTGGAACATAACCACTGGTTTCAACAGCTTTCATTATCAAATCTAGAGCTTCAACGTTACTTTCAAGTTTGGGAGCAAACCCACCTTCATCTCCAATACTTGTACTGTGGCCACTTTCAAAAAGTATATCTTTCAGGTTATGAAAGATCTCACAGCCTATTTGAATAGAGTGAGAAAAAGTATCAGCACCTACTGGCATTATCATAAATTCCTGGAGGTCAATATTATTGTCAGCATGCATACCACCATTAATAATATTCATCATGGGAACTGGAAGTATATGTGCATTGGAACCACCAAGATACCTGTACAATGGCAAGCCAGCGGAACTGGCTGCTGCTCTCGATAAGGCAAGACTTACACCCAATATAGAGTTTGCTCCTAACCTAGATTTATTATCCGTTCCATCCAACTTGTTTAATATATTATCTATATGAAGTTGCTCATCGGCCTCCATCCCAATAATAGCATTAGAAATTTCACCATTAATAAAGTTGCAGGCCCCAAGCACCCCCTTAAAGCCAAATCGTTTATTTTTGGAATCCCTCAGCTCCATGGCTTCAAAACTACCTGTAGAAGCTCCAGAAGGAACAGATGCTCTACCGAAAGCCCCATTATCAAGCGACACATCCACCTCCACGGTCGGGTTTCCTCTAGAGTCAATGATCTCCCGTGCATGAATATCAACAATAGTTGCCATAAATTTACATATCCCCCATAGATCTTTTTGTCACAATATCGATTTCAAGTAATAAACTAATAAGATCTCTCATCTCCGTGATTTTGATCATATTTGGTCCATCACTGGGAGCGTTATCTGGGTCTTGATGTGTTTCCATAAATACACCCGCTACTCCAACAGCGACAGCTGCTTTTGCCAAAACTGGCGCGAACTCTCTTTGTCCACCAGAAGAGCTTCCTAAACCACCAGGTTGCTGAACAGAGTGTGTAGCATCAAAAATGACGGGATAGCCAATTTTTCTCAAGATTGGAAGAGATCTCATGTCTGAAACTAGATTGTTATAACCGAAACTTGTCCCTCTCTCACAAAGAAAAATATTCTTATTGCCCGTTTTTTCTACTTTCTCAGCTACATTACCCATATCCCAAGGCGCCAAAAATTGGCCCTTTTTTATATTAATTACTTTACCAGTTTTACCAGCAGCCCGAAGTAAATCAGTCTGCCTGCACAAAAATGCTGGTATCTGCAAAACATCTGTGACTTCTGCTAATGCTTTGGCATCCTCAACGCTATGAACATCTGTTAAAACTGGACATCCACATTGTTTTTTTATTTCTGAAAATATAGGTATAGCTGTCTCTATGCCAGGTCCTCTGTGACTATCTAAGCTGGTGCGGTTAGCTTTATCATAGGAAGTTTTATAAATTAAGCCGAAATCTAATTCTTGTGATAATTCACACAACTTTCCTGCAATGTCCAAGGCGTGCCCAAGAGACTCCATAACACAAGGTCCCGCAATAATATTTAGTCTGCTAGTATTTGAAAAGACGACGTCACCGACAGACACAGTATGAGTTTTTTCCATCCGATAAACCCTTTAAACTAATCGAGATTGTTCCACCGCTGCCCTAATAAAATCAGTAAATAGTGGGTGAGGCTCAAATGGTCTAGACTTCAATTCAGGATGAAATTGGACTCCAATAAACCAAGGGTGATCAACAATTTCTACTATTTCCGGCAAAACCCCATCTGGAGATTTTCCCGAATAAATAATACCCGCTTTCTCTAAAACTGGCTCATATGAAATGTTAGCTTCATATCTATGTCTATGACGCTCACTTATAGTATCAACGCCATATATTTTTCTCACCTTACTATCATTCCTCAGACTGCATTTATAAGCACCCAGCCTCATAGTACCTCCCTTTTCCGACTCCTCATCCCTTATTTGAGTCTCACCATTTTGTTCCCATTCAATCA
>PTLG01000116.1 GCA_002937995.1 Alphaproteobacteria bacterium MarineAlpha3_Bin7
TGTCTTAAAGGGATTAAAATGAGTAATAAAAAGATTTTTGGTGATAAAAAAGGAGCTATTGGCTGGCTTGTATTCAACAATCCAGAAAAGAGGAATGCAATTTCTCTGGATATGGCCAAAATGGCCACGCAAATTTTAGATGAATTTTCTAATGATGATTCAATCCGAGTTGTAATACTCAGGGGAGAGGGTGGAAAATCTTTTGTCTCTGGTCAGGATATATCGGAGTTTGAAAAACTGCGATCTACACCAGAAGGAATTGCGAACTATGAAAAAATTACCAATGGTATGTATCAAGGTGTAAGGGACTTAAAAAAGCCAAGTATTGCCATGATTGATGGGTTTTGTATGGGTGGTGGTGTAGCATTAGCATGCGCCTGCGATTTTCGAATAGCCACTGAAAACTCAATTTTTGCTGTGCCAGCTGCACGGCTTGGAATTACCTATAGGCCAAACTTTACCAGGTGGGTGGTGGAAACAGTCGGTATTACATATGCCAAAGAGATATTAATGACTGGAATGAAGTTTTCAGCAAAAGAGGCAAGGGTAATGGGCTTGATTAATCAATTAGTCGAGCCAGATTCGATCGTGCAGTTTCTGGAAGAGTACGGTGAAAGGTTGGCAAATAATGCGCCGCTATCCGTTGAGAGTTCCAAAGTTATTATAGAGGAAGTAGGAAAGATTGCAGATAACTGGGATGAAGAAAAATGTATTAGTTTGATGAATATGTGTTCTAACAGTGAAGATTACAAAGAGGGTCGTCGGGCTTTTATGGAAAAGCGCACCCCTAATTTTAAGGGAATTTAGATTTAATATCCAGAGGCCATGCCATCTTTTCTTGGGTCTGACGCGCCTCTCAATACGTTGTTTTCCCAGTCAATCCATATTGCTTGCGCTCCGCCAATTGGGGCTTCTGGCGTATATAGCTCATGGCCCATATCTTTTAAGCCTGTCAGGGTCTGGTCATTAAATCCCGGCTCTACCTGTACTCTCTGGTCACCATTTTCGAAATCGGGAAAAATTCTTGGAAAGTCTATGGCTTCTTGTAAGTCCATGCCGTAATCTAATAGATTAGTAAGAAGGTGCATGTGTCCACATGCTTGATATTGCCCGCCCATTACACCAAATGACATAACGATTTGATCGTTCTTTGCCAATAATCCAGGTATTATCGTGTGCAGTGGGCGTTTATTTGGACCAATAGTATTTGGATGATCTGGTTTTAATGTAAAACCCTCGCCCCGACTATGCAGAATTATTCCGCTTCTAGGTGCCGTTAAACCAGAACCAAAGCTTTTAAAGAGACTATTTATTAAACTAATGGCATTTCGATCTTTATCGACCACGGTAAGATAAACTGTATCCTCGTGGTTTACTATTAACTGTCCTGGTATAAGGCTACTTCGCTTTTTTGTATCAATTTGTTCGGCGTATAATTTCCCTGTATTAGTATTTAGCCAGTTACCAATTGGCAGTTCATTAAAATCAGGGTCTCCTAGAAATTGACCCCGATCTCTGTAGGCTATTCTTGTTGCTTCTATCTCTAGATGCAGGCGTTCAGGCGAGTCGGGGGGTAAGTCAGCTATATTGAAATTGGAGAGTATATTTAATCCCGCTAATGCGATAATTCCCTGTCCGTTTGGCGGGCATTCTATGACAGAGTAATCTCTGTAATTATTCTTTATGGGCTCAATATATTTTCCAGTATAATTAGCAAAGTCTTCTTCACTATGTAACCCTCCCAGTTTTTTTAGGTGAGAGACCATGTCTTCCATCATCCAGCCTTTATAAAATGCGTCTCTGCCATTAGTTGCTATTTCCTTAAGCGTGTGAGCCAGCAGCGGAAGCTTTATTATATCTCCAACACTGGGTATTTTATTATTTATCAAAAATTGGCTGGCAGAAGTAGGGTCGTTTTTTAATAATTCTAAACACATTGCCCAGTCGATTTGCTGTCTGTGGTGCACAGAAAAACCATTTTCTGCATATCCTATAGCGGGTTTTAATATCTCGGATAGTGGCATGCTTCCGTGGTCTTGAAGCAATGTATGCCAAGCATCAATTGCACCTGGTATCGTTACCGAATGAGGAGAATTTTGTTCAATGAAACTTATATCATTTTCGTTGTACCACTCTAGGTGAGCTGAGGAGGGAGTAGTTCCAGACCCATTGTATCCTATAACTTCTCCACTGCTTTTTGATAGTAGACAAAAGCAGTCGCCGCCGATACCTGTTGAGTGTGGTTCTACAACGCACTGCACAGCCACAGCGGCTATAGCTGCATCAATAGCGTTGCCTCCATCATTGAGGATATTCACAGCTGTTGCAGTAGAAAGTGGATGGGATGTAGCAGCCATACCATTTGTGGCGTGGACAACTGATCTTCCTGGATAAAATAGATCTCTCATTGTTCTATTCTAGCCAGATATTATATTACCTGCAACTCGGGCAACTTAATGCTTGAGATAATCAGATATAATTATCGGGTATATTTTATTTGTTTAGAATAAAAAAATTCATTGTCTGCACGAGTTAGAAATGGTCAATACTACTCAAACTTTAAAAAGGAAGATAACTAATGAAACTATATAGCTTTTGGCGTTCTCTGGCGGCTTACAGGGTAAGGATAGCACTTAAACTTAAAGGGCAGGAGTTTGATACGATAACAACCGACTTACTAAGTGGAGATCAGTTTAGCCAAGAGTTTATATCCCTTAATCCACAATCGATGGTTCCTGCCTTAGTTCTTGATGGTGATAATATCTTAACCCAGTCAATGGCTATACTAGAATACTTAGAGGAGCTATTCCCTTCGCCTTCTTTATTGCCCGAGGAGCCTATCGAGAGAGCTAAGGTCAGGTCACTGTGTATGATTGCTGTTGCGGACATTCACCCCCTAGTTGTGCCACGGGTGCGAAGTTATATTATGAAAGAATTTGGTTTGCCTGAAAAAGATTTAGAGTCTTGGATTTCTAATTGGACCAAAATTGGACTGGGTGCAATAGAGGTACAAATCAATAAATATAATAATGATGGAAAATATAGCTTTGGGGATACAGTTACTTTAGCTGATCTATGCATTGTTCCGCAAGTTGGAGCCGCAAAGATGTTTAATATCCCATTAGAGCAATATCCAACAACAACAAGGGTATTTAACAATTGCATGGAATTGCCAGAATTTTTTGAGTCTAGACCTCAAGTGCAGCCAGATTTTCCCGATGATGTATAATACATACTCATCTCAAATTTGTTGGGGTGATTAATTGACTAAATGTTAGAAACATTAAACGTATTTTTTGATGAACTGACCTGTTCAACTCTTGGATATGTTTTTAATTTGCTCGGAGCCCCAAAAAACTCTGATGTCAGGCGAGTCTTCAAAGTCATTTACACTTAGCCATTGTTCATAGTAATTGCTATCCATAAATACTAACTTCACTGTTTTCCCTATATTTTCGAGACCATTTCTCACTCTATTGATTAGATTTTGGTGAAGCTCAACTATCTTAAGTGTTTCAGCTATTTCAGGATCGTATAGGAAAAAATCATCATTATTTAAATACCTTAAGAGAATAATCTCAGTTTTTTGTTTTAAATTAAATACCTCTAACTCCCTTATTACTAGCTCCTCGATTTGCGAGTCTACTATTGCAAGTTTTTCAAAAAGCCGGGATTTATCTGGTATTTTTTTATTTTCAATATTTAGATAATCAGTTGTAGAGTTGAACCCTAAAAATTTGGCACATTTGGCGCTCGTTAGCTCTAATTTTTGGCGTAATACTTTGATATCAGTTTCGCTCATAAATGCATCAACTATATAATTTTGAAAAAATGAGTTTACTAATGTCAGCCCGAGGCTAACAATAATAATTATAATATATTTTGAGTTGTTAGAAATCCAGATTTCTTAGGAGCTAACTTTTTGCCAAAAAGAGTATGGGATAAATATATTTCTGAACGAGATCGCGAGGTTTTTGACTCTGCTGGATTTGGTCAGGACGCAGGGCTGGGGCAGAGACCCGTACTCATGGTTGTTGATGTAAATTATGCTTTTTGTGGAGAGAAGCCTGAGCCAATTTTAGAGTCGGTTAAGACATGGAAGTTGTCCTGCGGAATGGCGGCTTGGGAAGCAATGCCTGTTCTGAATAAATTGATAGAGGCATCCAGAGAAAAGGGTATTCCGGTTATTTATACGACGGGCTACTCGAGGGATGACAAGTGGGATCGAGGAGGGTGGTCTTGGAAAAATCCTAGAGGCGAGAGCTTGGAAAAAGCAGAGCCCAAAAATCAATCAAATAGAGATGGTAATGAGATTATGGAAGAGATAAAGCCTGGCAATAAGGATATTGTCGTTTACAAACAGAAACCAAGTGCTTTTCATGAAGCGCCAACAATGAGTTATTTAAATCTGTTGGGGGCAGACTCTATTATTGTTACCGGTACTACGACCTCTGGCTGCGTGAGGGCTACTGCCGTGGACGCGTTCAGCTACAATTATAGAGTAGGGGTGGTTGAGGACGCCTGTTTTGATCGTTCGGATATATCTCATGCCGTATCCCTTTTGGATTTACACGCGAAGTATGCAGATGTGCTGTCTAGTGATAAAGTGCTCGACTATATTTCTAAACTTCCAGATAATTTGTTTAATTTACCAAGTGGAGTAAAAGTGCCCACTTGATATTACAAATTAGAAACTGAAGTACTTGTTCGAGACGAATTGTATGCGTTAGGATAGGTATGCCAATATTAGAAAAAATAATCTGGTTCAGGGATAAACGGAAAAACGGGGGGTAGGAGATATGTATATTTTTAAAGTAATTAGGGTTGTGAGTACTCTATGGGTCGGGATACTGTTCGGAGCCAGCTCTTTGCTAGTTAATACTTCAGCTTACTCAGATGATAATTAAAAGTTAGAACGTAAAATAGAATATTTAAAACAGAAAAAAGAACTGGAGGGGAAGTTATTAAATATTCAGGGGCAATTGAAGGAGCTTGAAGCAAAGTATGCCGATGTGCAAAAGAGCCCATCAGCAAAACCTGCAGTGGCATCAGCCAATAAAAAAGTCAAGTCGGCCAGCTCTAACAAGGAAGGGGGCTTTAGTTTTTCACAAATAATGAAATTAATGGAAAATGCGGATATCGGGTTGGATCATGGACGTTGGAAAGGAGTACCTTTTAAAATTACCAAGAACGGTGGTGATTGGTTTTTAGTGCAGCAAAAGAATCTAGATTAGATGCAGAAGGGCGGTTGAAAAAGTCCCTGTGATTACTGGCTTATTTGAGCCACCTCTCACTAGTTTCTGATATACTCATTTACTAAGTTTTAATCGGTACTCAAGATATAGAATCTATTTACACAGATTATTAAAAGTAGTGGTGCTGTAAGAAAGCTCAGACATCATGGCATTCCATTCACGATCTGAAACTGTTTTCTCTTTTAATCCTTTTGTAAACTTTTTGATCTGGGTCTCTACAACTTTCTTCAATATCGGACAAAAATGTGGGTCAGGATTAATTGTTTCTGAGTAGGCTGGACTACTAAAGATTAATAGGGCCAGAACTATAATTAGTTTCTTCATCTTAATTTTCCTCTGTTATTTTCTTCTCAACCAACCAACTGTTAGAGCTATTAGAGCAAGGACTACAGTAGTTTTTATGTATCTTTCTTTGTCATACTGCCACTCAAACCCTGTGTATCCTAATAGATTATCATCACCTAATATTAGAAAAATAAATAAGAGAACAAATATACCTATAGCTCTTTGTATCCAGTTTGGAATGTTCCGCATAGCAACCTTCTTTTTTCATGAACATTGGCAACTTACACCATTGAAGACAACGTTTTATTTAATAAGACGTGTGGAGTGCAGGCTATAAATTATTAAATTGTTGAAAGATTTAATAATCTAAGATACCGAGTGGCACGTAAGGTAGATACTTATGTCAAATGATAAGAAAGTTGATCTGGAAACAGTGTTACTTACTGGAGCATCGGGTTTTATCGGGCTCCACTGTGTAAAGCAGTTAATCCAATCAGGATACAAGGTTCGTGGAACAGTAAGAAGCCTTGAAAAGCAGAAACTTGTTCAAGAGGTTATGGCCGCAAATAATGTCGACACCAAAAACATCGAGTTTAACCTTTTGGATCTCAATTCTGACTCAGGTTGGGAGGCTTCAATGGTGGGATGTAAATATGTAATGCACGTGGCCTCTCCTTTTTGGATTGCAAACCCTAAAAATGATGCTGAGATGATGACCCCAGCTGTTGACGGTACTCTACGTGTACTTCGTGCCGCTAAAAAAGCTAAGGTCAAAAGGGTCATATTGACTAGTTCTATTGTCTCAATGATGTCTAGTATCCGTCGAGGTGTTTTTACACCAGAAGATTGGACTGACGTTGACTACCCAAATTTAAATACCTACATCAAAAGCAAAACGCTTGCCGAAAAAGCGGCTTGGAAGTTTCTAGATGAAAATAAAGGTCCCTCTGCACTGGCTTTGGTTGTTATCGCTCCTGGTGGGGTGTTTGGTCCACCTTTAGGGACCGATATTACTGGCCAATCATTAACCGTGTTAGCAAAAATGCTTGATGGCAAGATACTTATGGTCCCGGACGCAGCCTTTCCAATGGTAGATGTAAGAGATGTAGCTGAGCTTCACGTCCAAGCTCTTAAAAACAATAAGGCTGCTGGACAGCGTTTTATTGCTTCAGGCACAGAACCAATCAGTTTTGCTGATGCAGCGCAAGCTTTATTAGACGAAGGGTATAAGGGACCAAGCACTAAAAAAGCGCCCACTTGGTTACTCAAAACCCTAGCAATATTTGATAGAGAGGCTAAGGGAATGCTTGCTTTGATTGGGATGCACTTAACAGCGGACAATTCGAAAACACGTAGCACGTTTGATTGGACACCAATTCCATTCAAGCAGTCATTGCTTGAAACGGCTTCTGCCGTTCAAAACATCAAGAATAAATAGCCTCACAAGCGTTCTCATTTAATTACCCTGCCATTAAATGAGTAGAAATTAAAGTAACACCTGTTTTGTCCAAACCTCATCACAA
This sequence comes from Alphaproteobacteria bacterium MarineAlpha3_Bin7, assembly GCA_002937995.1. Taxonomy (GTDB): domain Bacteria; phylum Pseudomonadota; class Alphaproteobacteria; order Rhodospirillales; family UBA2165. The sequence goes on from PTLG01000116.1 coordinate 7,064, forward strand.
ATACAAAAGCCCCTAAATAACAAATTTACCAACTGATTCCAGGGTGAATGAGGTGGTAATTTTATTATTTCGACTAGTAGAGAACACTTTTTTATTCGGTCAATTAAGAATAATTTTCCTTATAGATGGTAAAATATAAAATATATAGGAAAGATAGTCGAAGTTAGTACCTTTTCTATAGAAAAATTTTCTAATTATGCTTTATTTGTAATATTAGAGTTAATTCCACCCAAACTAAGCATGGAGAGACAAATGGCTAAGGGATATGTAATCGCTCACTTTAAATTTAAGAATTTAGACGCTTTTATGGCAGGTTATGGTGCAAAAATTGACGGAGTTATTTCCCAATTTGGCGGTAAGTTTTTGGTTCGTGGCGGGAATGTGCCGTATGCTGAAGAAGACACAGCTGACTTTGATGTTATTGTGGAATTTCCAGATATTGCGGCCGCAAAAGCTTGTATGGAAAGTGATGCCTACGGAGAAATCAAGGCCGCGCGAACTGAAAATACTACTGGGCAGTTTATGTTGGTTGAGGGAGTTTAAAGGGGCGCTTACAGAAATTAATGGTAGCAAATACAAATGCCAGAAAGGTCGCGGCACCAACGATAATGGCCAAATTACTCGGTGTGCCATCGGCGGCAAATCCATAAAGCTGGCTGAAAACAGCAGCTCCAAACATCTGTGCAAAAGCCCCTATGCCGCCTGCAGTACCAATTAGATTAGAGGGAACGCGCAGGAGACCCGACTGAGCAAAAGGGGTATTCATGCCTTGACCAAAAGTAAGCACACTCCCAAACCCAAATAAAACCAAAGGCGAAATATTTCCCCAGAGAGTGAATACGGCGAAGCTACAAATTGCTACGACCATAATGCCTGTTGAAATTAACACCATGGTTTCAATGGAAATCTGGGAACCGAGTCGGCCAGAAACAAAATTGCCTAATAAATATCCACAGGGCAACAAGGTAAAATAGAGCCCGTATTCCGAGGCGGGTCGACCAAGATGCTCTATCATTATGAAAGCCGCCCCAGTCGCTAGCGCAAAAAAAGCACCTGTACTTAATCCAATCTGAAATGTCAGACTCGTGAATTTGATATCTCGGAAAAGCAAATAGTAATCGCTGAACAAGGATCTATGGCAGTTATTCTGATTGTTATTTAAGTTGTTTTCTGGCTGTGTTTCATCAATTAAGAAATACACCAGGACAACAATAAAGATGCCAGCGGCTAAAGCCAATATTAAGACGCTTCTCCAACCAGAGGTTTCCACTAAAAATCCGCCAATAGGAGGAGTGAATATGGGACCTAGCGAATAACCCATTGTAAGGTAGGCGATGGCCCTTACTATTTTATCCTGCCCATATATATCTCGTGCAATAATCC
>PTLG01000117.1 GCA_002937995.1 Alphaproteobacteria bacterium MarineAlpha3_Bin7
TACTCTCCTGTTGTCCAGTATTCTCGGCGTGTAAAGCCATAATTCTAAAATAGTGTTCTGCGTGTTGAAACAAGTTTTCTGCTGATATTCTATCACCAGCAGAAGTTGCATCACGTGCCAACGCAAGATATTTATTACATACCTGCTGAGCTGAACCTCGAATTCTTATATCTGGCCCGTGGCTATCAATTTGACCACCCCTACCCTGCCGTTTACCGTTTCCACGTCCGCGGGAACGTCGGGAACCATTACCTTGTCTCATAAAACCAATTTTTCATTAATATCAAATCCTACCCGGCTAGCATCTACAGCAATATAAAACTTCACACCTTCAGTCGGGTTGTATTGAGTTTGTGCTTGAGCGACCACTGTCGCTTCAAAGCAACATACTGTAACTAAAGTAAAACATTTTTCAAAACAATAATTTCCTTATAGGCCATCATTTTATGCAACTGTTGCTAAAAGGCAACGATCTGTACCGGCTAAATCTTGCTTAAGGTCTATAACTTTTAAATTATTACTAAAAAGTATTTTCGACACGGCATCTGCTTGATTATATCCAATTTCTAACGCTGCTATTCCCTCATGCGGACAGAGCAAATGACTTATTATGGGTGCTATTGACCTGTAACAGTCCAGGCCATCTAAACCTCCATCAATTGCTATTATAGGCTCAAACTCCCTAATTTCTTGGTCAATATTTAAAATTTCCCGTGTTGAAACGTAAGGGGGATTGCAACAAATTATTTTATAGACCCCCGTTAGGCTAGTTCCCCAATTATCAACTAAAATACTAGATCTATTAGCAAGTTCGAGGTTTGATAAATTCCGTTGGGCCATTTTACAAGTCAATAAACTTTTGTCCAAGCCGACACCAATAGAATCCTTAAATTCCGTGAGCAAGGCCGCTAATATACAACCTGTTCCTGTCCCCAAGTCTAGTATATAAAAGGAAGTATTATACGAATTGAAGTTGGATAGTATTCCCTCAATTAAAGTTTCGGTTTCTGGACGAGGTATAAGTGTATTACTATCTACCTCAAACTTAAGACTCCAAAATTCTTTTTCTCCAAGTATATATGCTAGTGGCTCACCCCCACAGCGGCGGCTAGTAACCTCAGTTATTTTTTGATTTTCTTTAACATCAACCAAGTATTGGGGCGAAGAAATTATAGCGGAAACTGACAGCTCAGTAGCACTGGCTACTAATAGTCGAGCCTCCAACCTTGGGTTCTGTATATTATTTCTTTTGAGAAACTCAGATGCTGTATCAACTGCTTTTTTTACTGGAATTCTCAATATCCTCAACTTTCGATCTCGGATAGCAGCTTGGCTTGTTCTGAAGATGCTAGAGCCTCTACTATTTCCTCTAGTTCTCCCTCCATAACTTTATCCAATTTATGTATAGTCAAATTAACTCTGTGATCAGTAACTCTGCCTTGGGGAAAATTATATGTTCGGATTCTTTCGGAGCGATCTCCCGACCCTACTTGGCTTTTTCTTTCAGCAGCTCTCTCTTTATCTTTTTCGGATCTTTCTAGGTCATACAACCTAGATCTCAAAAGTTTCATGGCCTTGGTTCTATTCTTATGTTGAGATTTCTCGTCTTGGCATTGTGCCACAATCCCCGACGGTAAGTGTGTGATTCTTACAGCACTATCCGTCTTATTAACGTGCTGACCACCTGCACCTTGCGCCCGATAGGTATCAATTCTCAAATCTTTTGTATTTATTTCAACATCTACTTCCTCTACTTCAGGGAGAACGGCTACAGTTGCCGCTGAAGTATGGACTCTGCCCTGGCTTTCGGTATCAGGCACACGTTGGACTCTGTGTACACCTGATTCATATTTAAGTTTTGCAAAAACATTCTTACCTCTTATGTTTGCAGAAGCTTCTTTAAACCCCCCAATTCCAGTCTCACTTATATTAAAATGTTCAAAGTTCCAGTTTTGTTGCTCAGCAAACCTTTGATACATTCGGAAAAGGTTTGCTGCAAATAGTGCAGCCTCCTCTCCTCCAGTACCAGCACGTACTTCCAAAATTGCATTTTTTTCATCTGCTTCGTCTTTTGGGAGTAATAGCAGCCGAATATCTTTCTCAAGTTCTTTTAGTATTGATTTAGTATTTTTCAGTTCATCATTTGCAAGCTTTTTTATATCTAAATCGATCTCTTGATCGGAAGCCATAATTTCTAGGTCCGATAATTCCACCTTCTTTTTTCTATATGAGTTTATCACCTCAACAATTTCTTTCAGTTCTACAAATTCTCTGGAAAGCCTAGCATACTCATTATGCTCTAATTCATGTGAGTTAGAGAGAATATTCTCCAATTCATTATGTTTGGAAACTAAACTATCCAGCTTAAGTTCGATCGACATAGCCTACTTATTCGGGTCTTTTTCTGAAGAAAAATTACTATATAAATAATTTTTCTTGCCGAGTTCTTCTAATAGCATCTTTGTTGCAAGATCAGGATCTCCGTTTGAAGCAGAAAGAATTTTTTGTCTAACTTCTTCGATAGATAATTTTGCAGCGTCTAGATTATTGGTATTCTTTTTACTCTTGGGAAACAAAGCCAGTACTTTTTTGGATTCCTCTTCAATTATTTCCTGAGCTTTTTGTGTTTCCATCAAGTTTTTTTTGGCTCCTTCTCTTGTAGATTTTTCTAGATCGTTTAAGGAATATAAAAACGCATCTTCTAATTTAGCTACAGCGAAATCGACATCCCCTGGGACTCCAGTATCAATTAAAAGAATTGGCTTTCGTCTACGTTTGTTCAAAGCCCGTTTAATGATATCTTTGGTGAGTGTAAAATTTCGCGAATTCATAGATGTGATTACAATATCAGATTTTTCAATTATTGCTTCTAGGTCTCCCATCATTGCTGTATGGCAATTTAGTTGACGGGCAAACATATCCGCAGCTTCTGGCCTGGGGTGAGAGACGATGGTACTACCTAGGCCACCGCTTATTAGACTTGAAATCAGCATTTCGGCCATTTCACTTGTACCTATAACAAGAGCTGAACACTGAGACAAATTTCCAATTAGATCTCTTGCCACTTTTAAGCAGGCAGCGGGTATTGAAACGGGTCTCTTAAATATTTTTGTTTCTTCAGACACCCTTTTATTAGCTCGCAAAGCAAAATTAATCAAATTTTCGATGTGTTCGCCTGACATCTCGCAGGTTTTAGATTTGTTGAACGCATTGGTTATTTGTTCTTTAACGCTGGGATCACCCATGACTAAACTACTTAAACTGCAGGCTATACCCAAAAAATATTTTACTGCTTCATCTTGTTCAAGAATATAGGTTTGGGAGTCAATTTCAGTGCGGGTCCAACTTGTGTGAGAGCTAATTATTCTTACTATTTCTTTTTTTGGATTTTTTATTCCAGGGTTAAAGAAAATAATTTCTGTTCGGTCAACATTTGAGAGAATAAGCGCTTCTTCAATATTAATATCCTTTAATCTCCTAAAAAACCCAAAAAATTGGTCATCCCTAATAGTCAAATTTTCCCTAAACAACATTGAAGAAGAACTAAAGTTAGCACCTACAATTAGCATCGAAGAGCCGAAACCTATATCTTTTTCACCAGTCATTTTATGATCTCTATACTATTTATACTTCTTTAAGTGATAGCTTAAGTTATTTGAATCGATCAAGATTTGCTCACCTCTATCCATATCTCTTACAATACAATTTCCGTCTTTAACTGCTTCTTTATCTAATATAATACAGGCGCAAGCATTAACTTTGTTTGAATTTTTAAGACGTTTTTTCATATTTCCAGAGTATGCAAAATCGATAGTATAACCTAATTGTCTTAGGTCGTTCGATATTATTGAAGCTTTTTCATTTAAGCTTGAGTCCCCAGGAATAATGGAAATTGGACGGCGTTTTTTTGGAAAATCCTCTAGCAACATTTCAAGGCGTTCAATGCCAGCAGCCCAGCCAATGCCAGGTGTATCTGGACCACCCATTTGCTTGATTAGACCATCATATCGTCCCCCAGCCAATAGAGCTCCCTGAGCACCAAGGGATTGAGAAACAAATTCAAAAGCAGTATGGTTATAGTAGTCTAATCCTCTAACTAGACGTTCGTTTATAACATAGCTTATATTTAATTTTTCCAGTCCATTTCTTATCTCTTCAAAAAACTTTTTTGATTTGTCATTAAGACTGTTACTGATTAAGGGTGCATCTGCGGTAATTTTTTGATCTTCTTTATCTTTTGAGTCCAATATACGAAGCGGGTTTTTTTCAAGTCGCTTAATGCTATTTGGCGATAGATTTTTTTTATGCGCTGAAAGATACTCTAGTAGCGCTTTTTTATAGTCAGACCGGCTATCTGGATCACCCAGCGAATTTAACTCTATAGTGAAACTGTCTTCTAGACCAAGCTCTCGCAGAAAGTGATTACCAAGGGAAATAACCTCAATATCTGCTTGGCTCCCTTCTATTCCTATGAGTTCAATACCTACTTGTTTAAATTGTCTGCGGCGACCCTTTTGAGGTCTTTCGTAGCGAAACATTGGTCCAGAATAGAATACCTTCAGAGGAAGGTTTTGAGCGAGGCCATTTGATAAAAAGGCCCTAGCAACACCGGCGGTTCCCTCAGGTCGCAAGGTTATAGTCTCTCCGCTGAGGTCATTAAAAGTATACATCTCCTTGGTAACGATATCAGATGTATCGCCAAGTGTCCGAGTAAAAACTTCTGTAAACTCAATTAAGGGAGTGGAAATTTCCTGGAAGCCATACCGCTCTGCTATTTCGAGTGCTTTATTTTCTATGTGACGAAAAGAGGGGGTTTTGTCGGGAAGAATATCCTGTGTACCCCGTACGGGTTGTATTTTTGCACCTTTTTGTGAAGTCATTTTTTTGCAACCACAACTATAATCTTTTTAAAAATGAGTTATTTATAAAAAACAAATAGACAACTTGAATTGATGTAAACTCAGCAATAACTCCTACAACTGTAACCTAGTTCAATTGTGCTTTATGATTTGTTGTTTTTGAAGTTGAATCGGATTAAGGAGTACCTTTCGCCGAATTTCCCCAAGTTCTCCAATAGATGGGACAATTTCACCGTCTACTTTTATTTCCAATCCACCAGAGTTTCCTGTCATCAAATAGAGGCCTGGCATATTGGGGACCCAATATTTTTCACCAGTGACCAATAATTTCGACAAAACTATATCTTCATGCATTGGGTCAAAAACTTGTACCCAGCTAGCTGCTTTTGCCGTTATTAATATTCGGCTATCTATTGAATTTGGGATTGGCCTGATCTCGCTATTGCCATTTATCTGGGGTTGCAAAATACTTGTACCAATATTTTCGTCTACATCGAGCTTAACAGAGTTGTTAACAAGATTATTATTTGTCGAGTTACCCTCCTGTACCAAAATTTTACTTGATGGTTCTTTTACGTCTATGTTTTTTGGTTGGGCCGCTATTGCTGCTCGCGAGTCCGTTGTAGTGTTACTTTGAATATTAGTTGCCGAGTATACTTTCTCTACAACTACATTATTGCTTATATTATTATCTAGGCTTGTTATAGTAGGAACTTTGGTAGGGGAAGTATTTGTCCAAAGACCATAGCCAATTAGCAAAATAATTATACCTAAAATTACTATACTTTTTCTTGGCATCCCAGAGTTGGGAACCGCAAGTGGAAATTGTAAATTTTGCTCTTTTTCTAAAACGTTTTGTTCAGCCATTAACCGCTTTATAATTTGGTCAGGGTCTAGTTTGAGAAACTTAGCGTAACTTCTAATAAAACCTGACGAATATATTTTACCTGGAAGAGTTTCAAGTTGACTGTTCTCAATTGCAGCAATGTAGTCCTTTTTTATATTAAGGGCTTGAGACACCTCTTCTATTGAGATTCCAGAGGCTTGTCGCCTTAAGCTTAAGGTTATGCCTACACTTTCTTCTAGACTGTCGTCAACCATACCCCTGATAACCATCTTATTTTTTTGATAAACCGATAACGCTGTATTATAGCCCAAAGAAAATAATAGAGCCAATAACTATTTACTGATAAGTGCTAGTATTAATAAGAAAAGAAGAAGTCCAAATAGTTTACTATCTTTTCGATTCTATTGATCCAAACCATATGCAGAATGCAAAGCCCGAAGAGCCAGCTCAGTATACTCAGTATCAATTAACACACTAATTTTAATTTCCGAAGTAGATATGACTTTTATATTGATGTTCTTTTTTGCCAATGTATTGAACATTGTTTTAGCCACGCCAGTGTTGCTTCTCATTCCTACGCCCACTATTGATATTTTCGAAAGGTTGGAATCTGAGACTAATTCATCAAAACCAATTTTAGATTTCTTTTCCGACAGCACCTCTTTAGCGTGGTTTAAGTCTTTGGCCGTCACGGTAAAAGTGAGGTCGGTGGTTTTTCCATCTTCAGAGACATTCTGAACGATCATATCAACATTGACAGATGCGTCCGCTAAAGGCCCAAATATCCTGGCAGCCACGCCCGGTTGATCCTTGACACGACGCAAAGTGATTTTGGCCTCGTCAGAACTATAGGATATTCCGCTAACTACTTCTTTTTCCAATATTTCATCCTCGCTTACTACTTGTGTTCCGGGGGTATCAGTAAAAGCAGACTTTACCTCGACTCTTACTCCATAATTTTTAGCTAATTCTACCGAACGAGCCTGCAATACTCTAGCTCCTTGGGAGGCCAGTTCTAAAATTTCTTCGTAGGTGACTTTCTCTAATTTTTTTGCCTTAGAGACAATTCTAGGGTCGCAAGTATATATTCCGTCCACATCGGTATAAATTTCACATCTATCGGCGCTCAGGGCACCAGCAATTGCAACAGCAGTTAAATCTGAACCGCCTCTACCAAGTGTTGTAATTCTGTTTTCTTTACTTAAGCCCTGGAAACCGGGCACAACAGCAACCTCATTATTTTCTATACGTTTCTTTATTTGAGAGATATCTATCTCTGTAATTCGTGCTCTACCATACTTACTATCGGTTTTAATAGGCAATTGCCAGCCTAGCCATGATCTGGCCTGGATTCCCAAATCCTGAATTGCCAGGGCCATTAGACCAGCATTGGTTTGTTCCCCAGATGAAAGTATAACATCATATTCCCTAACATCGAAGATCCCGTTAACTTGTTCAGTTAGTTCTATTAGGTTGTTTGTTACTCCAGCCATCGCTGAGACCACAACTACCATCTGGTTACCGCTATTATACGCTGCGACTACTCTTTTGGCCGCCATTTTGATACAGTCTATATCTGCAACAGAAGTACCACCAAATTTTTGAACAATACAACTCATATCAGCTACGCTCACATTTTTCCGAAATAATCGCAATAAATAAATTATTACCTACAAAGTAATAGTTATATATACATAAATATGGTTACTATTAGTTTGTCTTCGTTATAATCTTAAATATTGGTAGAGCAATATTTTTTTAGTTGATGTAATACAGGATATCGTAATGGTTGATTTATCAGCCTCATATCGAGAGGTGTCCCAATTTGAACAGTCGGCCCAGCAATGGTGGGACTCAGAAGGAGAGTTTTCTGGGCTGCATAAAATGAATCCTATAAGATTGTCATTTATTAAGGATAGGTTATGCCAACATTTTGATAGGCATAGAGACGAACTCAAACCTTTTACAGGACTAAATATCATTGATGTGGGTTGTGGTGGTGGCTTGTTGTGTGAACCTCTTTCTCGGTTGGGGGCTGAGGTCACAGGTATAGATGCGGGAAAAAACAATATTGAGGTAGCAAAAAGGCATTCAAAAGAAAAGGATGTCTCTGTTAATTATAAAAAATGTTTACCTGAAGATGTCGTAAAGAATGGCAATACTTATGATGTAGTTATCAGCTTGGAGGTTATAGAGCATGTGATAAATGCAGAGAATTTTGTAAAAACTTGTTGTCAGTTGTTAAATCCAGGTGGCGTGATTATATTTTCAACACTTAATCGTACAGTTGAATCATTAGCATTAGCTAAATTGGGCGCGGAGTTTGTTTTTAGGTTGGTTCCAGTGGGAACGCATAGTTGGAGAAAGTTCATTAAGCCATCAGAGCTGGCAAAATTTTTGCGCCAAAGTGGCCTTTACTTAGATTATTTACAGGGCATGGTATATTATCCTTTGTACGACGAGTGGAGGCTAGGCAAAAATGTAAGGATTAACTACGTTATTTCTGCTAAAAAACCAGTTTAATTCTTTGAGCCTTTTTTTTGTCCCCACGGAAGTCTTTGAAAGGGTATTTCCTCTTCCTGTAGTTCTATTGCCTCTT
>PTLG01000118.1 GCA_002937995.1 Alphaproteobacteria bacterium MarineAlpha3_Bin7
CTAAAATTCTGAGTTTAGCGGCCCTATGGGTTTGCCTTAAAAGAGAAACCTCATTTATAGCTAGAGCAGACTTTGAGTTACCATTAGCAGACTTAGCTGTCATTGTTAAAGGTCTGAGTTTAATACTCTCTGCTCGCTCAAGACGTTCCACTACCCCATTTTCTCTAAACTCATTCATGAGGAAACCTACAGAGCCACGATTCATTCCAAATATAGGTATATTCTTACCTATAAAACTATGAATAGTTGACAACATAAAACCATCTCCACCCAACGCTATTACAACGTCTGCATTATCCGCTGGTACAGATTTTACACTCTTTGCTAACAAGTCTGATGCGCTCTGAGCATCAGCGTGGCTATCAGCAATAACTGAAATATTTTTAAACTTCATAAATTATCTAGCTCAGGTGGTCTTACTTAAAATTTTCATAATAGAAAATTGACGTTAATCTATCTCTTAATTCGAACACTATAGTTATTTTTCTCCACTAACCCCCTGTGACACTCATGTGCCTTTCAACTGCAGGTTTAGAAACTCCCCTCTCAATAATAAAATCATGTCCTTTTGGTTTTCGCCCGATAGCCTCATCTATAGCAGATAAAACTGAGATATTACTGCTATCTTTACGGAGTGGTGTTCTCAAATCAGCTCGGTCATCTTGACCAAGACACATATAAAGTTGACCAGTACAGGTAATTCTAACTCTATTACAGTCCTCACAAAAATTGTGGCTTAGTGGTGTAATGAAACCAAGTCTTTGACCTGTCTCCCTAACTTTGACATATCTTGCCGGACCACCTGTACGGTAACTGATTTCATCTAATTTCCAATTTTTTTCGATATTCTCTCTAACGAGCGTTAATGGCATGTATTGATCTACTCTATTTTGCTCTATTTCTCCCATAGGCATGGTTTCAATAAATGTAAGGTCAAAACCCTGCTCACCACACCAACTAATAAGGCTGTCAAATTCGTCCTCATTAAAACCTTTTAAAGCTACGGTGTTAATTTTAATTTTTAGCCCTACCCGCTTTGCCTCAGACAAACCACTCATCACTTCCTCAAGTGTCCCCCATCTGGTTATTTTTGTAAATTTTTCCCTGACTAACGAATCTAATGAGACATTTACTCTTCTTATTCCATTTTCAACTAATTGTTCGGCATACTTTTCTAGCAAACTTCCGTTGGTGGTTAGTGTTAATTCATTAAGCATCCCTGTTTTTATGAAAGAACCTAACGATTTAATCAGATTCATTATGTTTCGACGAACTAATGGCTCTCCCCCAGTAAGTCGTATTTTATCAACACCACGTGAAATAAATGCTATACAGAGCCGCTCAAGTTCTTCTAGGGTTAACAAATCAGATTTTGGCAGAAATGTCATATTTTCCGACATACAATATAGACAGCGATAGTTGCAGCGGTCAGTAACAGAAACTCGCAAGTAACTTATGGCCCTTCCATAGGGATCTAACAACTGATTTTTATTTATTCCCATAACCAACCTCAAAAAACTAGACGCATAGTATTTTTTGAAACGAATCTAAAGCAGAACTGCCTTAAGATAGTTCGGATTATTGAAGTTGTCACTATTAAGGTTAATGTTTGAAAAATAGCTCAGCTTTTTCGAAATAGCACGCCCATAGCTAAAAAGACCATTTATAACTTACAAACAAGAGAAATCCGTGCACTCAACGGTTTTCTATGCTGCGTCTCTTTTACCTATAGTGGTTTCTTCATTTAGAGTTTCCTCTAAAGCCTCAGTAATATTTGCTGTTTTCTGCTGAGCCTTATAATATAATTTTATGCTTTCTCCGCGGCTGTTCGAATTTTCTGCTTCTTCAATAAGCTTATTTAATGTCTCGTATTGCTTTGCTAGTGAAGCCATATATTCTGAAGTAGGCATTTCTCTCTCCTTTTGCTTCTGCAATGCCGTATAGATACTACGTAATAAGTTACGAGAAGGTTAACGTCCTCTATTTATGAGTTATGAAAGATGTAATGATCATGGATCCCAATAAACTGCTTATAGCACCAAACCCTAAGGACCCTAAACTTGCTAAACCTGTTGTCGGTCGGGATCAAAATGGCAAAGAAATTTCTACCAAAGTAACAATAGAAAGGCCACTTACTTTATATCTCAACAGTCAGGAAATTGTAACTATGATGACTATAGGTGATTACCCAGAGTATTTGGCCATTGGATACCTCTTGAATCAAAATATGTTATATCCAGAAGACAAAATTATAAGTATAGACTATGACCAAGACCTAGCAGTGGTGGTAGTAAGGACTCATAATGAAACGAACTTCGAAGATAAACTTAGAAAGAAAACACTTACCTCAGGATGTGCCCAAGGCACTATCTTCGGAGATCTAATGGAACATGTTGAAAAAACTAGATTTGCCTATAATACCTCTATTTCTACCTCTGTTATTTTCTCGTTATTGAATAAAATAAATACAACCCCCAGCCTTTATCTTGAGTCTGGTGCAATACACGGTTGTGTTCTAGCTGAAACAGACCACCCTATTGTTTATATGGAAGACGTAGGGCGACATAACGCGGTAGATAAGATAGCGGGATACATGCGCCAAGAAAACATAGAACCTAAAGATAAAATTTTTTATACCACAGGCCGGTTGACAAGCGAAATGATAATCAAAACTATTCATATGGGCATACCTATTCTTATATCGCGTTCTGGTTTTACCGAGTGGGGAGTGAGCTTGGCTAGAAAAGCAAACTTAACCCTCATAGGGCGAGCAAAGGGTAAAAGATTTATAGCTCTCTCAGGAGAAAATCGAATTATTTATGATACTGCCTTAGATTTGAATGAGAAAAATAACAAGAGTTGACAACAATGAATAATTTAGTTGGAGGTGTCATTTTAGCGGGCGGACTATCGCGTAGAATGGGAGGACAAGAGAAAGGTATGGTTTTACTGGGTAATAAAACCATTCTTTCAAGAGTGATAGAGAGGGCTAAGCCTCAGACAGAAAAATTAATATTGAATGCCAATGGAAATTCTCAGAGATTTAAGGATTACAAACTTACAGTGGTAAAAGACTCTATTTCAGATTACCCAGGACCACTTGCTGGAATCCTATCGGGAATGGAGTGGATGTCGAAAAATTTTGAGAATGCTATCTGGCTAGCATCTTTTCCCTGCGACGCTCCTTTTATTCCCACTAATTTCGTCGAAAAATGCTTATATAAGATACCCAGTAATACAGAAATCGTGTGTGCCAAATCAGTTGGGCGGGCTCACCCCGTGTGTGCACTGTGGAAAATCAAACTAATGGACGAGCTAAATACTGCAATTGAAAAAGAAGGCGTTAGAAAAATTGATAATTGGACTAAAAACTATAATATCCATTTTGTAGAATTTGAAACAACCACTATTGATCCATTTTTTAATATAAACTCACCTGACGATCTCAAAGAAGCAAAAACAATAATCAATAATTAATATTAGTTAGATTCTAGTACCACCATTTTACCAACTTCTTTTAAATCCTTTACTGCCCCTCCCTCTGAGACCACAATCCGCGCTTCTCGTTTCTTCCTTATCACAAAACCAGATAAATAATTTATGCCCTCATTAAACAACCCGCCACACAAAGGCGTACCCGGACCTAAAATCATTATTTTCCCATGTTTTCCCCATGAAATCAGTTTTGCAGCCGTGCCGTTTACAAACGTGGATGAAGTGATAACCGAATAATAGCTAGACTTAAGTAATTTTCTAGATTGAGTTTCATCAAATTCCCCAGCAAGGGGTTCCCGCTCTATTACTCTAACTTCTTTATTTTGAAGAAATTTACTTGGAAATCTGCCTACACAAGTAATCTCACCCGCCCAACTGGATGCTATTTCAAGACCATTACTACTCCTTATCCTTTTATTTGTATTATTGTAGAAAGAATTAATACCCGCCATACCTATACATCTTTCTAATGGATTCTTGCTCCAAACAAGCTTAGCTAAGTCCGTTAGAGATCTATTACAAAGTTTGCCCGAGTCAGGGATAGGATAACAGCCAGCCAAATCTTTTGCTGGAGTATAAGCAAGGCCAGCACCCAAATTGGTTTCTACCAAAGTCCAATTAAGTCCAACAATCACATGCTTTACTTCTTCTTCTGTTATATCTTTGAGCAAAATATTAAATAGTCTGTCCACTTTCTCTTCCATTTGAGATATCTGAAGAAATAAAAACATACAAGATGCTTATAGACCCCAATAACTTCTGTTTATTAACTAACTATTTTGGTTAGTTGCGCAGCAGCATATTTGAGTTCTGGTATTTTGGCCACTGGGTCAAGAGCTGGATTAGTCAAAATATTTGCAGCGGCTTCAAAATAACAAAAAGGTAAAAAAATTAGCCCTTCTGGCATAAATGGCTCTTCCCTGACAGCTAATTTCACCCTCCCTCTCTTAGTGCTAACTTCTACAATCTCACCAAGTTCCAAATCAAGTCTCTGAATATCTATTGGAGATAAATGTATTGTAGGGTGAGGTTCTAAAGCATTTAACTTTGCCGCCCGCCGCGTCATTGCCCCTGTATGCCAATGTTCCAGCAACCTCCCCGTCGTCAAAACTAGCGGGTAGTTCTTGTCGGGTTTTTCATCTGGTGGAGTTATAGAAACTGGGACAAGTTTCCCTTTTCCGGTTTTTGTGGGAAATCCATCAGAAAATATTATTTCTTTACCGGGTGTTTTTTTATCTACCGTCGGATAGGTAACTGAACCTTCTTCTTCTAGTCTCTTCCAGGGAATATTTTCCATAGAAGGCATACACTTGGTCATTTCGTTATGTATATCTTGGGGGCTATCATAGGCCCAATTCAAGCCCAATAAATTTGCTAAATCTCTGATTATCAACCAGTCAGGCCTAGAATCGCCAGGAGAATTAATTACCTTGCTTCCCAGTTGTACTCTTCTATCGGTATTTGTAACGCTTCCATCTTTCTCTGGCCATGCTGATGCTGGAAATATCACATCTGCAAAACCCGCCGTTTCAGTCAAGAATATATCCTGCACTACTAGATGGTTCAATTTGGATAATGCTTTGCGTGCATGCGCAGTATCTGGGTCAGACATTGCGGGATTTTCGCCCATTATGTACATAAAACGAATCTCATTTTTATAAACTGCGTCCATAATCTCAACAACAGTTAAACCTGCTTTCTTATCAAGATCTACTTGCCAAAATTCTTCAAAAAATTCCCTAGCTTTAAAATCTTCAACAAGCTTGTAATCTGGATACATCATCGGTATTAACCCAGCATCAGATGCCCCCTGAACATTGTTTTGACCTCTCAGAGGATGAAGGCCTGCCCCCTTTTTACCAATATGACCACATAATAATGCTAGGGCTATCAAACAGCGGGCATTATCTGTACCGTGAGTATGCTGGGCTATCCCCATTCCCCAGAAAATCATTGCAGAATTTGCCGAAGCAATCTTACGGGCTACAGCACGAATTTCGGTTGCAGTTATTTTACAAATAGGCTCCATTTTCTCTGGAGGATACTTCAAAATATGCTGAGAGTACTCAGAAAAACCTTCTGCGAATGTATCAACATACTGCTTATTATATAACTTCTCCTCGATTATCACGTTTATAATTCCATTCAACATAGCTACATCAGTTCCAGGCGCAAACTGAAGAAAATGACTAGAATAATTCTTAAGACCGTTCAATCTAGGATCCATTACAATCATCTCCGCACCGCTCTTAACGGCATTCTTCATGAAACTGGCAGCCACTGGGTGATTAACTGTTGGGTTGGCTCCCGCAACAATAATCAAATCAGAGTCTAAACAGTTAATTACTGGAGCAGTTACTGCTGCTGAACCAATTGTCTCTAGAAGCGCAGCAACAGAAGATGCATGGCATAGACGGGTACAGTGATCCACATTATTCGTTTTAAAACCTGTCCGAATAAGCTTTTGAAACAAATAGGCCTCTTCATTTGACCCCTTAGCAGAACCGAATCCAGCAAAAGACTCGCTCCCAAATTCTCTTAATCCTACTTTAAAACCCCTTGACGCTAATTCTAGAGCTTCTTCCCAACTAGCTTCCCTAAATTGGGCTCTGATATAATTAGGATCCACTGACAGAATAGAGTCTTTTTTAACCCCTTTTTTTCTAACTAATGGGACAGTAAGTCGCTGTTTACTATTTACATAATCAAGACCAAACCTACCTTTAACACAAAGCCGAGAATGGTTGGCCGGGCCATTTTTACCTTCCACATGCACCAATTTCTCATCTTTAGCAAACAGCTCAACTTGGCAGCCAACCCCACAATAAGGACAGACACTCTCGACCTTACGATCAAATGCCTTGTCATCTTGCAGATCAAAGCCATCTAAGGTTGCTAACGCATCAGTGGGGCAAACCTGGACACATTCACCACAACCAACACAGGTACTATTACCAAAATCGTCATTGATATCGAAAGTTATTAGACTACTAGAACCTCTGCCGGACATACCAATAACATCATTACACTGTATTTCACGGCAAGCTTGTATGCATAACTTACAATGAATACATTTATTTAAATCAACTGCCATCGCTGGATGAGTAAGATCCGACTCTATTCTTTCTTCTCCAGGTATCCGACTGCTTTTGATTCCAAGTTCTCCCAACCAATATTTAAAGTTTCCCCTAGGCTCTGGGTTGTTTGAAAGTAGTAATTCCAGAACCATTTCTCGCGCTTTAATTGAACGTTCAGATTTTGTATGGACTACCATTCCATTGGTTGGCTTTCTCAGGCACGAAGGGGCTAGAGCCTTCTCACCCTCAATTTCTACTACACAGGTTCTACAATTTCCATTTTCTACATAATCTTTAGAATCTCGGTAACACAAATGGGGAATCTTATTTCCGTGTCTGGCGGCAATTTTCCATATAGTTTCTGCACTATCTACCTCTATTTTTTTTCCATCCAAAGTGAATACTGTCTTGGTCATATCAAATCACTCTTCATGTATCGAAGAGCCGTTGATAGCGGATTAGGTGCTGCCTGACCCAGCCCACAAATCGATGCATCTCTCATAACACTAATAATATCCTCAATTAACACTTCGTCTCGCGTTTCTTGTTGAGTTAGATTTATAAGCTTGTCGCAACCCAAACGACAAGGAGTGCATTGTCCACAGCTTTCTTCGGCAAAGAACCTTAATAGATTCAATACAATCTGTTTTATATTATCCTGATCAGAAAACACAACAATACCTCCTGAACCAACAAAGCAACCATATTCCTCTAGAGAACCAAATTCTAGGGGAATATCAGACATGTGCGAGGGTAATATTCCGCCTGAGGCTCCGCCCGGCAAATAAGCTTTGAATTCTTCGCCCTCACTCATTCCGCCACAATAATCATAAATTAATTCTCTAGCCGACACGCCAGATGGAGCTATTACGACACCTGGAGAAGCAACCCTTCCTGATACAGAATAAATTCTAGGGCTACCCTTTTGTTTATACCAATCAGCACCATTTATTAATATTTTAGTGATCCAATAAAGTGTTTCAACATTATGAACAAGGGTTGGCATACCAAATAGTCCATTTTCAGCAGGATATGGTGGCCGATTTCTTGGTAACCCCCGTTTCCCTTCTATACTCTCCAAGAGTGCAGTTTCTTCCCCACAAATATATGCTCCTGCGCCTCTACGAAGTTTTATATGACCTCTAGAGAACAAGCCAGCGGACTCGATTTCCTTAATTTCATTCTCTAAAATCTGTCTTACCTGCGGGTATTCATCACGCAAATATATATAAATTTCGTCAACCTCATTTACCCAAGCTGAAATTAAGGATCCCTCGAGAACGATATGTGGGTAATTTTCCAAACAATAGCGATCTTTGAAAGTACCTGGCTCACCCTCATCAGCATTAACTACCAGCACTCTTGGTTTTGATTGATTCCTCATAAATTGCCATTTTTTGAATACTGGAAAACCCGCACCCCCCATTCCTCTGAGATCAGATACTTTTAAAATTTCAGCAACTTCTAACTTTGATATTTTTTGGTCCCGTAATTGATTAAATATTATGTAGCCTTTCTGAGAGCTATAACTATTGAGATCTTGATAGGGTGGAAGGGATACAACCTTGTCGGGGTTATCCCTTAATTTTTTAATACGTGCGGTATCTCCGTAAAATACCTGACTTTTTCCCACAACAGAAACTGGTGCGCGATCACATGCGCCTACACATGGTGCATAAACTAGATTGTAATTATCCTTGGCTC
>PTLG01000119.1 GCA_002937995.1 Alphaproteobacteria bacterium MarineAlpha3_Bin7
TAAATGATACATCTTTACCATTTTTGGAGTTCTACATGTTCAAGGAAAGTTCGAATATGTCTAGCTGAAAAAGGGATAGAGTGGTCTAGCCATCACGTTGATATTGTAGAAAAGAGGGAAAATACAGAGGAGTGGTACGTTAATATTAATCCAAAAGGTGTTGTGCCAACTTTGGTACACAATGATCAAATTATTATAGAGTCTAATATCATAATTGAATTTCTTAATGAACTAGTAAACGAACCAGAGCTGATGCCCAAGGATCCCTATGGGAGGGCGCAAGTGAGAGTTTGGCTAGACAGGTCCGAGAATATAGTTCACAAAAATATCAATATATTATCCTGGAATCGCCGGCATATGAAGAGAATGGCTCATTTTTCCCATCAAGAGCACCTTGGTATTCTTGAAAAATTTCCTGACCCCGACAAACGCTTTACAATGGTTAACCGGCTAAAAAATGGAGTAACTGAGGAAGAGGAGAAAAATGCAATAACTATTCTAACTTACTTTATGGATGAGTTAGATAAAGCTTTGTCGGAAAATTTCTGGGTTGTAGGGGATAACTTTACGTTAGCTGACATAGCGATTGCTCCGTTTATTGAGCGGTTTGAAGCTAATAAACTAAATATGCTGATTGACTATCAAAAATGGTCAAATATCGGCAGATGGTGGCTAGAATTACAGTCTCGGAGTTCCTACAAAATAGCATACTCTTTTGAAAAACCTGTGAGTCAGTAAGTACTATGCTTGCTGGTACATATGTTTTCGTTTGGTAAGTAGATTAATTGCTTGAGAACCTCATAAATTATACAAACCTAATTGCTTTGGCTGTTATCCTTTCTGGAGGTGTTGTAAGAGGTTATACGGGATTTGGTTCTGGATTGGTGATGGTTCCAATTTTGGCAATCCTTTGGGGGCCGGTAGATGCAATTGTGGTTGTTCTTAGCCTTGGGTTGTTTTCAACCCTGCAGATGGCTTATCCCGCATTTAAATTAGTTAATTGGAGAGATGCAGGCCCTATTGTATTTTGCGCAATTTTTGTCTCCCCAATAGGGACATATCTATTGTTAACAATTGATCCTTTTATAACTAAAAAGGTAATAGCCGCAATTGTACTTTTCTTTACAATAATTAGCCTAATAGGTTGGAGCTACAAGGGGCCAAGGGGGTTAATACCAAGTTTTATCGCTGGATCAATTTCTGCAATAATCAATGGTGTAGCGGCCGTAGGAGGACCAGCATTTGTTTTGTACTTAATGTCTTTGCCCGAAAGAGCGGAAGTCCAAAGAGCCAATATGGCAATTATCACCGGTGCAATGGGTACCAGTATACTCACATACATTTTGATTGGTGGCGACGTCCCCTCAATAAATCTCTATAGAATTGGTATTTTGGCTCTTCCTCATATAATTGCGGTCTGGATTGGTATAAAGTTATTTGGGGTTATACCCAGTGATAGATTTAAAGATATAATTCTTTGGTTGTTGGTTATTATTGTAAGTGGCATTTTGTTAGCTTAACTTTAAAATATCACTTTTATATTAATCAATAAAAACAAGACATTGATTAGGATTTTGTATGCAAACCCTTTTTGGAATATCCTATAGGTTATTGAAATGCGAAAATATTTAGTAACTGGCGGTGCGGGTTTTATTGGTTCTTCACTTATTCGAGAGCTACTCAACGACAAAAGTAATAATATAGTGATGTTAGACGCTATAACATATTCAGGGCGACGGGAAAACTTTAGTGATTTAACTGATAATTCTAGTTTTACTTTTATAGAGGGTAATATTTGTGATGATCAGTTTTGTAACCAGTTAATTCTAGATACCAAGCCTGATGGGATCATAAATATTGCTGCAGAAACACATGTGGATCGTTCTATTGATAGCCCAGATGTTTTTATACAAACAAATATTCTTGGCACCCAAAACTTACTTAAAATTGCCCTTGAGCACTGGCAGACATTAACCTCTAGCCGACAAGAAAAGTTTCGTTTTGTTCAGGTTTCAACTGATGAGGTATATGGGTCTATTGACACTGGAGAGGTGGTTGAAGGGTCATCCTTTCGCCCTAATTCTCCCTATGCCGCATCTAAAGCATCAGCAGATTTGATCGTTAGGTCTTACAATCGAACTTACGGTTTGCCAACAATTGTAACCCAAGGATCAAACACTTATGGTCCCCGCCAATTTCCAGAAAAACTAGTTCCTTTAATTATATTAAGGGCCTTATCAGGTTTATCACTTCCAATTTATGGTGATGGGAAAAATGTGAGAGAGTGGCTGCATGTTGATGATCATGCTCGGGGTATTTATTTAGCATTATTAAATGGAATTCCAGGCCATCATTATAATTTGGGGAGTAGTAATAGAATAACAAATACAGAAATGGTCTTATTGTTAATTGAAGCATTGAAGCCCTTTATAGAGGGGAAGAATAAAGATCAATTAATAAATAGTATAGAGTATGTCCCTGATCGCCCTGGGCATGATTTGCGATACTCTATGAATTCTAAGAAATCTAGACAGGAATTGGGTTGGAGGGTTAGTAGGGGACTTAACGACGGGTTATTAACTACTGTAAAATGGTACTTACAAAATAGAGATTGGTGGAAACCTATTACGAATAAGAAATACTCGTTAACACGATTGGGGTCTATGAAAGGTTAAGATGGCTAATAAAAAAGGAATTATATTGGCAGGTGGCAGTGGGACACGTCTATTTCCTATTACTTCAAGTGTTAATAAACACTTATTGCCAGTGTTCAATAAGCCTATGGTTTACTACAGCTTATCGGTCCTAATGCTAGCAGATATCAAGGACTACTTAATTGTTACAAATCCCCAACATATTAATAGCTTTAAAAATTTATTCGATGACGGACAACAATTAGGTATAAGCATCCAATATGCAGAGCAAAAAGAAGCAAATGGGATCGCTGAGGCTTTTAAAATAGGTAGAAAATTTATAGCAAATGACCCCGTAACTTTAATATTGGGCGATAATATACTGTTCGGAGCTGGACTAAGAGGAAAATTACAGGAAGTAAATTTTGAGAGTAAGGCAGCAATATTTTCATACGAGGTCAAGGATCCAGAGAGATACGGTGTTGTCGAATTAGATAACAATGGCAGACCTAAGACTATTGAGGAAAAGCCAAAAACCCCAAAGTCCCGTCTAGCAATACCAGGTTTATATATGTATCCAAACGATGTCATTGATAAGGTAAATACATTAAAGCCATCGGCCAGAGGAGAGTTAGAAATAACTGACCTAAATAAGTTATATCTTGAAGAAAACCGTTTGCAGGTAATACCTCTAAGTAGGGGTTATGCATGGCTTGACGCCGGCACAGAGAGGGCGCTACTTGAAGCATCTAATTTTATTTCTGCTATAGAAGATCGCCAAGGCCTCAGAATTGGTAGCATAGAGGAAATTGCCTGGCAAATGGGGTGGATTACGCAAAGCCAATTAGCACATTTGGGTCAGTCGATAGCTGGTTCAGAGTATGGGAAATATTTAATTAACATTTCAGAGTAGATATATGAAATTTATTGAAACTGAGTTTGCCGATGTAAAACTAATTGAAAGCAAAATATTTTCTGACCCACGTGGATCCTTCTTTGGGGTTTTTGAGCAAGAGGCTTTTGAGAACCAGGGGATAACCGAGGTATTTCTCCAGGACAGTATTTCTTATTCTAAGACTAACGTTATAAGGGGGCTTCATTACCAGGAACCTAATGCGCAAGGCAAATTAGTCTGTCCCCTACGAGGGTCAATTTTTGATGTAGTCGTGGATATAAGATTAGGGTCCCCTAATTTTAAGAAATGGATGGGTGTTGAATTAAATTCTAAACAAGGAAACATGCTTTGGATACCCCCGGGATTTGCTCATGGCTTTGCTACTCTAACCAAAGAGGTATCTTTGCTCTATAAATTAACTCATCGTTACGATCCGGAGAACCAATACGTTATAAATTGGAGGGATCCTGATCTCAATATCGAATGGCCAATATCCAACCCAATTTTATCTGATAGAGATACTAATGCACCATTACTAAGTGAAATTTCAATATTACCAACATATACTTAAAATTTAGGTTTAGGCGATGAGCTTTTTGGAAGATATTACACTTGTTATCGTAAATTATAATTCCAGAAATGTTATATTAAATAGTTTGGCCCCGCTTAAGACACTTAAAAATATTATTGTGGTGGATAATGGTAGTACTGATGGCTCCCCAGAATTAATAAAGTCAGCCTATTCACATGTTCGAATCTTAAGGCTTGGAGTAAATCGAGGATTTGGAGCAGGGGTTAACCAAGGTGTCAGGGCTTCTGATACTAAGTATACTCTGGTAATAAGTCCTGATACGGAGTTCACGGTAGGTTGCCTCAAGAGGTTATATCAGGAAGCAGAAAGTGACAATAAAGCAGCTATTCTGGCACCTAGCTTAAGAGTTCCAGAACATGGTCCGGAACTATGGGTAAAAGGTTTTAATGAGACTATTCATACAAAAGCAAATTTTATAGCCGATGGAAAATTTTGTACTTGGTTTATTTCTGGGGCGGTGATGCTAATGCGTAATGATGTTTTTAATAAAATAGGTGGATTTGATGAAAATATATTTTTGTATCTCGAGGACCTTGACCTTTCAATAAGAGCCAGGGCTGCTGGTTTTTCTTTAATATATGTTCCTGAAATTGAGGCTATTCACCTGAATAGTAAATCAACAACACCCACAAAAAGATTACATTGGCAAAAAAATTGGAATTTTGCCTGGAGTCATTGCTATATCTTAAACAAATATCAAGGGATTGGAGTTGCTAGAAAACATGCCCTAAGACAGATCTTTTTTAAGGGACTAAAGTGTTTATTCTACATAGTTTGCTGTGATTTTAAACGTTTTATAAGAGACTTTTCTACCACCCATGGTTCATATTCTTTTCTAATAGGAAGCAAACCAAAACAACTTTTGTGAAAAGTTCCTATACTGATAGCAATTCATTTGATAACAAAAGGGATCCCATATATTTGAGGAGCTTACAATGAGAGTGCTTTATGCTGAAGCTGTCTACGATGATGAGGAAATTTCTGCTGTTCTGAATGTTCTAAAGAATAATCCGCACCAACTAATGTCAGGAGAAAATGTCAGAGAATTTGAACAACAAGTAGCCAAAATATTTGGAAAAAATTATGGTATTATGGTCAACTCCGGTTCCTCGGCAAATCTCCTTGCTATCAATTCACTAAGCCTAAAACCGGGTTCAGAAATTATTACTCCTGCACTTACTTTTTCGACAACAGTGGCTCCAATTGTGCAGTTAGGGCTAGTTCCAGCTTTCGTTGACGTAGAGCCCTCTACCTTTGTTATTGATTGTGGTCTCATTGAGGAGATGATTACCGAAAACACGAAGGCAATGCTAATACCAAACCTAATAGGGAATCTCCCTGATTGGAATAGAATAAAGCAGTTAGCTGATAAATATAGTCTGATAGTGATGGAGGACTCAGCTGATACTATAGGGTACTCGTTCGACGGAGGAAACACTGGACAAATCAATGATGTCGTCACATCAAGTTTCTATGCTTCTCATATTGTAACTGGGGCTGGGTTTGGTGGAATTATGTGTACAAACAATGAGGGATTTGCGGAAAGTGCTACTATTATGAGAAGTTGGGGGAGAGCTTCGAGTTTGAGAGATGAGAGTGAGGAGGTGGACCAACGTTTTAATACTAAAGTTGATGGAATTGAGTATGATGCAAAATTTATGTTCAATTCTATGGGTTACAATTTTATTCCGTCTGAATTATCGGCGGCTTTTGGCCTAGTACAACTTAAAAAATTAGAAAAATATAAAGTAATAAGGCAAGAGAACTATATGGCACTTTTAAATTATTTTAGGCTTTATGAAGAATTTTTTATACTTCCTTCCCAACTAAACATAACAGACACGCCAATGCTGGCATTCCCTTTTATTATAAAGGACGGAGCACCATTTTCTCGAAGGGATATGCAGATCTGGTTTGAAGAAAACGGGATTCAAACGAGAACCGTTTTTACCGGAAATATTTTGAGACACCCAGGATTCAAGCATATTGATCGTAAGGAGTCTCCTTCAGGTTATCCAAATAGTAATAGGGTAATGTCGGGAGGAATGTTAATTGGATGTCATCATGGAATTAATAATATTCAATTAGATTATATTCAAGAAACCCTAAAAAACTTTATTGGCTCAAGATAACTCGGTATGGATAATATACTCATTACAGGGGCTAGTAGCTTTCTTGGCAATAGACTTTCTAAAGCACTTCTTAGTACTAACACCAATCAGGTTCATGCTATAATAAGAGATCAAACCCTTGAAACACGCTTAGCAGATGGTTTTCTCAAGAGCAATTTTCATACCTACGATGGTACCCTTAATTCTCTTAGAAAAACTATAGATCACGTGCAGCCGACATTAATTTATAATCTAAGTTCTTTGTATATGCGAGATACGTCATCAGAAAATATTGAAGCAATGGTTGAGTCTAATTTTCTATTTGGATTAAAGCTGCTAGAAGTTTTGAAAGAGAAAAATATTAAGTGTAATTTTATTAATTTTGGTACATATTCACAATACTTTAGTGAGGGTGATAATTATTCTTTTAATATGTATTCTGGACTCAAAAATTCTTTCACTGAAGCTCTAAATTTGTATTCGGAAGATATTGGTTTAAATAATACAAATCTGATTTTGTACGACTCATATGGTCCAGGAGACTGGAGACCTAAGCTCTTACCCTTAGTCCGCCAAGCAATTTTACAGAATAATCTCATAAGTTTATCTGAACCCGATATTATTATTGATATTACACACATTGACGATGTAGTTAATGCCTGCATACTGGCCAAAGAAAAACAAATACTAAGTGCTTCAGAAAACGTTTTTTGCGTGAGTGGGGAGCGTTACAAAATTAGTCAATTAATGGAACTAATAGAAAAAATCGTAGGTAAGAAATTAGCACTAAAATGGGGAGAATACTCACTCCCGGATAAAAAAATCAAGGATCCTTGGATTGGCAATAAATTACCCGGTTGGACGCGAAAAATTGATTTAGAAGAGGGTCTAAGAGCTTATTTACTATAAAAATATTTGGTTAAATACGAAAACCTATTTTGGTAACTGGCCAATGGGAATAACCCACTCACCTCCATATCTCTCGAAATCTTTTTCTTTATCATTAATTTCTTTAAAATGATTCCAGGCAAAAAGGATCGCGAAATCTGGTTTCTCATCCTTAAATTGTTCTGCTGGCAAAACCGGTATATGAGCTCCAGGTGAGTACTTTCCTTGTTTAAAATCAGTGCTATCAAATATACAAGGAATATCCTCACAAGTTAAATTACAGTAATTTATGATTGTTGCGCTCTTAGCGGTAGCTCCATATCCAACGATCTTTTTGCCAGACTTTCTTATTTCAGAAACTTTATTAACCAGTCTGCCTCTCGACTCTTCACACATTAGTCTAAACTTGTGATAGGTCTTTTCGTCCTTTATGCCTAATTTAACTTCTTTATTTTGTTGTTTTAAACATTGCTCTGTGGGACAGAAAGCCCCTTTATGGCAAATGTAGTATCGCATACATCCTCCATGGAATTTATTCCTCTCAATATCAAAGATTTCCAATCCATGTCGAGCTAATACGTTATTCAAAGAAGTTATGGACCATAGGTACATATGTTCAGCATAGATTTGGTCGTATGAGACCAGTTTGAGCATATCACCAAGATAGGGGTCTTCTTGAACCATCACCCCTTTTGGTTTTAAAAGTTCCTTAACACCGGCAAATACGGAATTAATATCTTCAATATGGTGCATGGTGTTGGTAGCAATAAATAAGTCTGCATTTCCAACTTCTTCTACAAGAGTAGTGGAAGTTTCTAGATTAAAAAATTTATCCAAAACTTTGATACCTTTACTGCGAGCTTTTTCTGCAACATTTGACGATGGTTCGATACCGATACTAGGCACCCCAGCTTCGACAAAATTTTTAAGAGTAATTCCATCGTTACACCCAATCTCAACTACAAGAGAATTTTCGTCTAACTTCAAATGAACTATTAATTTCTCAGACATTTCTCGAAAATGTTTAACCAT